>JAZFUS010000316.1:0-2104 GCA_036447315.1 Dehalococcoidia bacterium | reverse complement strand
GCGGCCGGGTCATCGGACTCCCTGATCTCCCGGGCGAAGATGATGCTGGCGGCGGTCTCGGCGCCCACGATGGTCACCCTGGCGTTGGGCCAGGCGAAAACGAAGTCGGCGCCGGTATCCTTGCAGCACATGCCCAGGTAGGCCCCGGCAAAGGATTTTCTGATGATCACGGAGATCTTGGGCACGGTGGCATCGATGTAGGCGAAGAGCATCTTGGCCCCGTGGCGCAATATGCCCTTCCAGTCCTCCCGGGAGCCTATCATGTAGCCGGGGGTATCCTGGAGGTTCACCAGGGGGATGTCGAAGAGGTCGCAGAACCTTACGAACCTGGCTATCTTGTCCGCGGCATCGCAGTCTATGGCGCCGGCCGCCCACTGGGGCTGGCTGGCCACTATCCCCACGGTCCGCCCGGAAAACAGGGAAAAGCCCACCAGCACGTTCTTGGCGTGGTCCTTGAGCAGCTCAAAAAAGTAGCCGTCGTCACTGATGGAGGTGATGACCCGGTGCATGTCGAAGGCCTGGGAGGCCTTCTCGGGCACCACGCCGGCCAGCTCCGGGTCCTCCCTATCGGGGTCGTCCCCGGTCTGCTTCCTGGGGGGCTTCTCTTTGTTGTTGGAGGGCAGCAAGCCCAGGAGCTCTTTGGTGGTGTCCAGGCAATCCCGGTCGTCCTCGACCACCAGGTGCGTCTGACCCGACTTGACCGCGTGGGCTTGAACGCCGCACAGGGTCTCCATGTCGATCTCCTCACCCAGCTGGGTCTTGACGAAGGCGGGCCCGGCGATGCCCATAAAGCCGGTCTTGCGGCATTGGACCACGAAGTCCTGCATTACTGGGTGATAGGCCTGTCCCCCCAGGCAGGGGCCCATGAGGAGGGCGACCTGGGGGATTATGCCCGAGGCCAGGACCTGGGCCCGGAACAGCCAGGCATAGGCCTGGAGGGTGTCCATCCCCTCCTGCAGCCTGGCCCCTCCCGAGTCGTTCATGCCCACGAAGGGTATTCTCATGTCCTTGGCCCTATCGATGGCCTGGGAGAACTTCTTGCCGTGGTACTCCCCGAAGGTCCCCGCCAGGGTGGTGTAGTCCTCGGCGCCGACCATGACCTGCCGCCCGTTTACCCTCCCCCACCCGGTTATCACCCCTTCCGCCGGGACCTCCTTCTTGTCCATGCCGAAGGCGGTGGTCCGGTGCTTGATGAAAAGGCCTATCTCGTTGAAGGTGCCGGGATCGAAGAAGTGCTCCACCCTCTCCCGGGCCGTCCATTTGCCGGCCTGGTGCTGGCTTTCCACAGCCTTGGCCCCGCCCATCTGCTTGACCTTCTCGCGCTTCTGCTTATGTTCTTCAAATTGGTCCACGCTTAATTACTCCTCTCCAGCCAGGCCCCGGGGCCTATGTCCTCCCCGAAGCGTGCCGGCCTGTAGACCGGGCCCGATTTCAGGCCCACGGCCCCCGTCAGCCGCCGCCGGGCCGGGTGAGGGGAACGGAGTCCCGGCACAGGGGGCACTCCCCGGCATCATAGGTCACCGCCGGTGTCCGGTGGCAGCTGAACAGGGGAGCGCCGAAATCGAGCCCCTCCGTGGACCGGTCCACCAGGACCCCGATACCCGCCACCACTCCCCGCTGCGCCTCCACGGCGGCTATGGTCTCGCGAAGGGAGCCCCCGGTGGTGAGCACATCGTCGACGATAAGCACCCGCTCCCCGGAGTCGAGGCCCCGGCCCCGGCGCAGGCTCCGCCCCTCCCCCTCCCGCTCCGCGAAGACGGCCCGCAGCCCGAGCTGCCGGGCCGTCTCAAAGGCCAGGATGACACCCCCCAGGGTGGGGCCGGCCACCACCTGGATGCTGTGGCCGCCAAAGTGCCGGGCGATGAGGCGGCACAGGTATTGGGTGGCCTTCGGGTTCTGTAGTATGTGAAACTTCTCCCAGTAAACCGGGGAGTGCCGTCCCGAGGCCAGGAGAAAATGGCCCTCCAGCACCGCCCCGGCCTCCCGAAAGACCTTCTCCACCCCCTGGGACACGGTTTTCCCTATTCTCCCTGGGCCTGAAGGGGATAACTGGATGCCATGCTGGGCGGGAGAGGCCAGAGGGAGACCCAGGCCTTGCCCACCA
>JAZFUS010000315.1:0-2852 GCA_036447315.1 Dehalococcoidia bacterium | reverse complement strand
GCTGGCCACCTTCCGGCACGAGAGACAGCGAAATTCATAGATAGGCATTTCCGGCTACTCCTCCCCCGCCCCCTCCGGGCCCGGTGAGTCCACCGCCTCGGCGGGCATCTCGCCGGCATCCATTCTCTCCAGCATCTCCTGGTATTCCGGGCCCACCTCATCATCCGTCCCCCGGCTCATGCGCCGGTTCCACTCGGCCAGGGCCCGGGGATCGCTCTGCTCCAGCCCCTGGACCAGCCGAGAATCGGAGAGGATATCGTCGTAGTTATCCATATAACCGCGCCGGACAGAGAAGGTGGAGACCAGGCGCTTCAGCTCCCGGCCGCCGCACTGAGGACAGGCCAGGACGGAGGACTCCGTCCTCACCAGCAGGCTTACCCGGCGTTTGCAATCGTTACAGCGGTATTCGTAGATAGGCACAAAAATTCCGTTCCGGGCGCGATATGCGCTGTCGTATTTTAACACATGAAGGGCGAAGGAATCTTGGCCCGGCCGGCGGCGCTATCCCGAGAAGGCATTCTCGATGAGCTCCAGGCGCAGCAGCTTCCCCCCCCTGTCCATCTCCACGGCCACCACGTCTATGCGCCAGTCGAGGGGAAGGTCCTCATGGGTCTGGAGATAGGTCTGGGCGGTGATGATGATCTTCCGCCCCTTGGCCGGGGTCAGGGACTCCTGGGGAGTGCCGAAGGCGGAGCCCCGGCGGGTGCGCACCTCCACAAAGACCAGGGTGTCCCCCTGCCGGGCCACGATGTCGATCTCCCCCGCCCGGCAGCGGAAATTGGTGTCCAGAATCAGGAAGCCGAGCCCCTTCAGGTGCTCCGCGGCCAGCTTTTCGCCCCGATTTCCCAACCTTGTCCTGTATGTGGGCAACAGACTCCCCCTGCATGGTCACCGACGCCTTTTCGTAAAGGTGGGCAGGAGCCTCAGTCCTGCAGGGTTACCGTCACCTCATCGCCGTCGTGGGCGGAGAGGGCCTGCCTCAGGTTTACCGGGGCCAGGACCTCGATCACATCGTCGGGATAGCCCGGGACCACGGGCCGGACGATGGCCCCTTTGATCTCACCTTCACCTATGGATACCGGGTAGCACCTGGCGGGGCAGAAATCGGGGGACGGGGGCACAATCTCGATGAAAGTCCCTCCCTCCCCCAGGCTCCGGGCCAGATCATGGTCCTCGGGCCGAAGCCTCAGGTTGAAGGTGCCGGGATGAGGGATGAAACCCAGCTTCGTCCGCCACTGCTCCTGGACCCAATCGAGCCCGGTGAAGTGCACCCCCTGGGACTGGCCGGAGAAGACCCTCCCCGAAAGCTTCCTGGACACCTTTTCCCCCGGGGGGACCGCCTTGAGACCCCCATCCCTCTTTATGCGGTCCGCGAGCCTGGCCATGTAGTCCTCCAGCAGGTCGGCGCAGCGCCGGTATTCGTCCACAAAGCCGTAGGGGCTGGGATCGGCCACGTCCTGGCCTCCACCGATATATTCGGCGAGGGTGAACAGCTTGCCCCCGGCCTGGGCGAAGTCCCCGAGAACCCTCTCCTTATGACGGGCCTCCATGGCCAGGACCAGGTCGGCCTCGTCTATGGACGAGGCGTTCAAGGCCTGGGCCCGGTGCTCCTCCAGGCTGAGGCCCCTCTCCACCATGACCAGCATGGCGAAATGGGTGGCCAGACCCCCCTCCGGGGCGGAGAGCCCCCGGGAGCGAATGGCGACCCCCAGCCCGGACAGGTCGCTATCCCGGGCCAGAAGGCGGCGGAAGATGACTTCGGCCATGGGGCTGCGGCAGGTGTTTCGACTGCAGACCAGAAGGATGTTATCGATGGCCGTTCCCCCTATCCCATTCCCATGCTAGATTCACCGGCCTTCCCTGTCAAGCCGCATGGGCTGCATCTGGGGCTTAGCGCCATTGGGGCTTACCGCCATTGGGGCTTAGCGCCACGGGGGCAAAGGAGCGCCGGTGAATGGGGCAGGCCCCCTGCTCCAGCAGGGAGGAGAGGTGGAAGCCGGTGCCATAGCCCTTGTTCCGGCCAAACCCGTAGCCCGGATAGAGTCCGTCCATCTCCCGCATGAGCCGGTCTCTGGCCACCTTGGCCACTATGGAGGCACAGGAGATGGAGGGGCAGAGCTTATCCCCCCGGACCAGGGACAACTGGGGTTGGGACAGGGCGGGGAGCTTTAGGGCGTCGATAAGAAGGAAGTCGGGGGACGGGGACACCTGCTCCACGGCCCGGGCCATGGCCAGCCGGGTGGCCGGAACGATGCCCTGGGCGTCTATGGCCTCCGCCGGCACCCAACCAATGCCCACCGCCGCGGTCGCCTCCAGGATGAGGGCACTGAGCCGCTCCCGCTGGGCCGGGGTCAGCTCCTTGCTGTCGCGGACCTGGGCCAGCCAGGGGGCCCTCAGGCCCCTGGGAAGGACCACGGCGGCGGCCACCACCGGTCCCGCCAGGGCACCCCGTCCCACCTCATCGATGCCGGCGATGAGGCGGTAGCCCCGCCCGGGGAGCCTGCGCTCCTCGGCCAGGGTGAGGCGGCGGGTCACGCTAATCACCCTCAATGATGCCCCCACCCAGCACCTCTTCCCCCCGGTAGAAGACCACCGCCTGCCCCGGGGTTATGGCCCTCTGGGGCCTCTCGAACCGCACCCGGATCCCCTCCCCCTCCACCGTGGCCACGGCTGCCGCCTCCGGCGACCGATACCGGATCCTGGCCGTCACCTCCAGGTCACCGGGGGGGGCTTCTCCGGAAACCCAGTGGACCGAGGCGGCCCGCAGCCGGTCTGTATAGAGCCCCTCCTCATCCCCCACCGTCACACGGTTATGTAAAGCATCTATGCGGACCACATACAGGGGTTTCCCC
>JAZFUS010000314.1:0-2101 GCA_036447315.1 Dehalococcoidia bacterium | reverse complement strand
TAATACACCTATTTATCGCTTCCCCCCCCCCCCCCCCAAAAAATTATCACTGCACCGGTGTGCGCTAAAGGCCCAGGCCGGTGCAGTGTTATAATAGTAACTTTAAAATTTTGGGGCTATTTTGTCAAGTTTTGCCGGTCCCTTAAAGGGCGAGATATAGTTCCCGGCATTCACGCAGTTTAAAAAAGCCTGATGGAGTGAGTGATACCAGTGGGCGCCGATCAAGGTATGCTAAAGCTCCCAAAGCCCTCGCAGTTCAAAATGGTTACAGTGGGCGCCTTACAGGTAAGTTAAAGTTCCCAACACCCTCGCAGTTCAAAAAACCTCGCAGCTCAAAAAGAGTCGAGGGCGCGGCGGAGGCCCTGGACGAACTCCTTCACCTGGGGCACCTGGGGCACCTGGGGCACCTGGGGCACCTGGGGGGAGGACTGGTCCTCCCCCAGGAGCTGCATGAGGCGGCTGCCCACGATGACCCCGTCGGCCGCCGCGGCCGCGCGCCGGGCCTGCTCCGGCCCGGAGATGCCGAAGCCAACGGCCAGGGGAAGGGAGGTCTCCCGCCTGACCCGGGAGACGAAGTCCTCCAGCTCGGCGGGCAGGGCCTGGCGGGGTCCGGTGACGCCGGTGATGGAGACCAGGTAGATGAAGCCGCGGGAATGGGCGGCCACCAGGCGGACCCGGTCGCGGCCGCTGTTGGGGGCCAGGAGATAGACCAGGTCCAGGTCGTTCTTCCGGGCCAGCCCCTCCAGCTCCGTTCCCTCCTGGGGGGGGAGGTCGGGGATGATAAAGCCGTCGATGCCCGCCTCCACCGAGGCCCGGCAGAAGGCCTCCAGCCCGAAGTGGAGCAGGGGGTTATAGTAGGTCATGAACAACATGGGGAGGGACACCCTCCGGCGCAGCTTCCGGGCCACCTCCAGGCACATCTCGGGGGTCGTCCCCAGCTCCAGGGCCCGAAAGCTGGCCTCCTGGATGGTGGTGCCGTCGGCCATGGGATCGGAGAAGGGGATGCCCAGCTCCACCATATCGGCGCCCCACTCCTCGAGGCGGGGCACCAGTTCCAGGGCGCTGTCCAGATGGGGATAGCCGACGGTGAGGTAGAGGATCAGGGCTTTATGCCCCGGGGTGAAGGCGGCGGCGGTGCGGCTCAAAGGCCCTCTCCCAGGGCCTCGGCCACGATGTGGATATCCTTATCCCCCCGCCCGGAGAGGCAGACCACGATGAGCTTATCCGGGGGCAGCCCCTCGGCGAGCCCGGCGGCATGGTAGATGGCGTGGGCGGGCTCCAGGGCCGGGATTATGCCTTCGGTGACCGAGAGGAGGTGGAAGCCCTCCAGGGCTTCCGGGTCGTCCACGGCCAGGTACTGGACCCGTCCCGTATCCTTGAGATAGCTGTGCTCCGGCCCCACGCCCGGGTAGTCGAGGCCGGGGGCGATGCTGTGGGTGGGGCTGACCTGCCCGTGGCCGTCCTGGAGGAGATACGACCGGGCCCCGTGGAGGACCCCCGGCTCCCCCGCCGTCAGGGGCGCGGCATGTTCTTTCCCGGCCAGGCCCTTGCCCCCCGCCTCCACCCCGATGAGCCGGACCGAGGCATCCCCCAGAAAGGCATGGAAGATGCCTATGGCGTTGCTGCCTCCCCCCACGCAGGCGACGATATAATCGGGGAGGCGGCCCCAATCCGCCAGGGACTGCTCCCGGGTCTCGCGACCTATTATCGACTGAAAGTCCCGGACGATCATGGGGTAGGGGTGGGGGCCCACCGCCGAGCCCAGGAGGTAGTAGGTATCCCCTACATTGGTCACCCAGTCGCGGATGGCCTCGCTGATGGCATCCTTCAGGGTCCGGCTGCCCGTGCCCACGCCCCTCACTTCCGCCCCCAGCAGCTTCATGCGAAAGACGTTCAGCGACTGGCGGCGCATGTCCTCCTCGCCCATGTAGACGACACAGGTCAGGCCGAGGCGGGCGCAGGTGGCGGCGGTGGCCACCCCGTGCTGCCCGGCCCCGGTCTCGGCCACCACCCGTTTTTTGCCCATGCGCCGGGCGAGGAGCCCCTGGCCCAGGGTGTTGTTTATCTTGTGGGCCCCGGTGTGGGCCAGGTCCTCCCTTTT
>JAZFUS010000313.1:0-2316 GCA_036447315.1 Dehalococcoidia bacterium | reverse complement strand
CCGGGACCTCGTGGACCTGGGGGTGAGGATGGTCCTGGCCAACACCTATCACCTCTATCTCCGGCCGGGGCCCGAGACTATAAGGAAACTTGGGGGCCTGCACCGCTTCATGGCCTGGGAGGGGCCCATCCTCACCGACAGCGGGGGCTATCAGGTGTTCAGCCTGGCCCCCCTGCGGCGGGTGAGCGACCAGGGCGTCACCTTCCGGTCCCACATCGATGGCAGCGAACACCTCTTCACGCCGGAGCTGGCCGTCGAGCTCCAGGAGGGCCTGGGCGCCGACATAATCATGGCCCTGGACGTGCCCTCTCCCTTCGGGGCCCCCCGGGAGGAGGTGGCCCGGGACATGGAGCGCACCCACGACTGGGCGGTGAGGTGCCTGGCGAGCCGCGCCGGTGATGGCCAGGCCCTGTTCGGCATCGTCCAGGGGGGTACATTTCCCGAGCTCCGGAGGGATTCGGCGGAGTTTCTGGCCTCGCTGGACTTCCCCGGCTATGCCCTGGGCGGGCTGTGCCTGGGGGAGCCCAAGGAGCTGATGATGGATATGGTGGAGGAGGGGGTGGCGCCCCTGCCCCCGGACCGGCCCCGCTACCTCATGGGGGTGGGCTCTCCCGAGGACCTGGTGGCGGCGGTGGCCCGGGGCATCGACCTTTTCGACAGCGCCCTCCCCACCCGGGTGGCCCGCAACGGGGCCCTGTTCACCCGCCGGGGAAGGGTCAACATCCGAAAGGCCTCGTTCAGGGAGCGGGAGGGTCCCATCGACGCGGCCTGTGATTGCTCGACCTGCCGCACCTTCTCCGCCGCCTACTTACATCACCTGTTCCGGGCCGGGGAGCTCCTGGGCCTCCGGCTGGCCACGGTGCACAACCTCCGGTTCATCATGGTGCTGATGGAGGAGATGAGGCAGTCCCTCAGGGACGGCGTTTTTGAAAAATTCAGGCGGGATTTTCTCTCAAGCTATATCCCTGCGGACGAATCCGCCCGGCTGGCCCAGAAAAGGGCGAAAAAGCATTCTTGACAGTCGACTGATAGGGGCTTACGCTGTTTTTAGGTCAATGCGTAAAAAGAGGGTGGGACAAAAATGAAATATACAGTGATCATAGAGGCGGGTCGCGAATCGGGCTATGTGGCCTATACTCCGGTCCTGAAAGGGTGCGTCTCCCAGGGCAAGACCAAGGAAGAGGCCCTCAAGAACATCAAAGAGGCCTCGGAAGTCTATGTGGAAGCTCTCCTTGAGGATGGGCTTTCTGTCCCGACAGAGGTGGGAACGGATACCATTGAGCTTGAGGTCGTTGCGAAGTGACCAAGCTCCCACGAGGGCTTTCCGGTGGCGAGGTTGTCAGGGCGCTGCAGATGGCGGGATTCTATGTGAAGCGGCAAAAGGGAAGCCATATCGTTTTAAGAAAGGATAATCCCTAAGCTCAAGTGGTAGTGCCGGACCATAAAAGCGTTGATACCGGGACATTAGCTTCGATCCTTGATGGGGCCGACCTATCGGTCGAGGACTTTATCAAACTTATGAAGTAGCTCTGGCGATCTTAGAGTGGGCTAGTCCTCAATTGGAAACCGGTGCGCCCAGGCAATAAAAGCAGGGAAATAACCTCAATCACCGCTCGCCGGCGGCTTCAGGTCGGCGATTATTTTTTTCACCAGGCTTATGTGGTCCTCTTCGTCGAACACCAGCCGCTCCAGAACCGCGATAACGCTGCTTCTTTCTATGAAGTTGCTGCCTGACAGAAGGATTTCTATGCTCTTCAGCTTGCCCAGGGCCCCTTTAGACGGCTGCTCTTGCGCCACCTTTTTTGCCTGTTGATACAGTGAACGGGCCCCATCCTCCCGTTCGAGTTGCGTGGTGAGAAGGCTGACGACATCCACCATCCTGTCGATGACGTCGATTTGCCACTCGGGCGAGCCGCCGAGCCTCTGGATCAATTGCCCCGTCCAGCCGAAGTGCTGGACCGACTGCTTGCCCAGGCGTTCCAGGCCCTTGACTGCTTCCTGGGCGGGAAGGCGGTCGATGTTGACGATCTGGTCGATGAGCCTCGGGTAATTGACCACAAAGGTGTACTCTATTTTCAGTGACGTATTGAGCAGGGTGATGATGGACTTTCTTTGCTTGTCGGTGAGTCTGTCAACCTCAAGCATCTGCGATATATCTCCTCTCCATTTTCACCGGTCGTCCCTTTTTGCGTACCACCGCCGGCTTGCCCGGCAAGTCTAACCCATGGGGAGAGGGCCGTCAACGGCCGGAATTTTGACCGCATAAAATAATCGGACAGAAAGCACTCCCTGAGCTTCGGGCCATTATTTACCCAC
>JAZFUS010000312.1:0-6364 GCA_036447315.1 Dehalococcoidia bacterium | reverse complement strand
GCCGTAGGACGGGTCGGCATAGTCTCCCAATCCGGCGAGGTAGCCCAGGAAGGCCTCGGTCATCCCCATGACCACCGGCTCTCCCCTCTCCGCCGCATCCCAGATATGGTGGAAGTGAAGCCTCCTTATCTGCTTCATCTGGGCCCAGGACTCCAGTTCCCTGGTCTCATACTTCGTGTCGTTCATTTTCACTCTCCCCCCAGGCGGCCTGGGTTGCTTACGGCATCATCTCCAGGAAGGCTTCGATCCGGGTGCGGAACTGGCCCGCCGGAGTGGTAAGGTCTACCTCCAGAAGCAACATGGGAATACCCATCTCCTCGAACATGGTCGTTATGGTGGGCAGGTCATAGCCGTGGGGCTCACAGAACTTCTCCAGCAGGAAAATGGCCCCCTGCGCTCGATATTCCCTGGCGAGCATGGTGATCTGGGGGAGCCGGCGCCTCTCCACGATATCTTTTTGGGGACAGGTAGTGGGCCGGTCCACGTACCACCGGGTTATGGCCTTCAGGGGCTCGTTTCCATTCATGGACTGACCCCAGAAGTAGCGACTTCCGGTGCACAGTTCATCGGTAACTACGGTGGCTCCCTGAGACTCGATCAACCTCACCAGCTCAACATCGTCGATCTCACTGCCCAGGATCATCAGCCGGGTGCCGGTTTCGGCCCCGGTGACCCCCCGGAGGTCGCCCAGGGCCTCAGCCAGGAGCTCGTTGTGCTCCCGCTTGTCCATGACCTGGGAGCTTAGGGTCATCTCCAGGGCCTGGGCGCCGGTGAGGGGGGGCCTGTCCGTTTTTCTGAGTTCATAGACCTCCCTCATCAGCCTGCGGTTGGTGTTATAAACCTCGATGGAGTCCCTGAGGCTGTCATCGGTGATGGGGTGTCCCAGCCAGTCCTCCACAGCGCTTCTCAGCCCGGCAAACTGCCCTTCAACGAAGGCGGGGGCACTGGAGTTTCGTATATTCATGGGCATCCAGAACTTGTGGGCGAAGGACGGGGACAGGTTGATCTTCCAGGAGTTGAATGCCTGATAGATGTGAGAGCAGGTGGTGGCGATGACGATGCCGTCAACGTAGTCGAAGCTCCCGGTGAGGGCATCGGCCAGGCAGCTGCGGCAGTGGGGACACCACCAGCTCTGGATATGGGGCTCCGTGACGTCTTCGGGTTGCCGGACGCCCATCACCCGGACGGGAAGGGCCCCGGCGGCATACAGGATCTCCTCGGGGACGTAGGTGCAAAAGTAGCCCATGACCTTGCCCCCGTGCCGGGCTTTCCAGTCGCCGGCATAGTCGTGGCGCCGGTCAAAGGCCTCGGCCATTTTCTCCAGTGCTTTCATTGCCTACCCTCGGTCTGATTTCATGTTTTTCGGGAAGGGTCCCCCCGGGCGCCGGTTATCGATGCTCCCCGGCATCGCCCGCACTCCGGCCGGCTCGACTAACCCAGCACCCCGTCATTTTTAAGCTTTTTGATCTTCGCGGCGGACAGACCCAGGTACTGGCGGCAGACAAAATCGGTGTGCTCGCCCAAGCAGGGAGCATCCCGCTCGAACCGGCACGGTGTTTCCGATAGCCTCCATGGCGGCGAGGTCATAGAGAAGCGCTCCCCGGCCTCCGGGTGATTCATCACCATGTAGGCCTGCCGCTCCTCAAGATGGGGGTCGGTGAACAGGTCCTGCGGAGTGAAAGAGGGCACGGCAGCCACGCCGACAGCCTGCAACAACTCCATGACCTGATAGTGGCTGAAATCGACGGTCCAGGCCTCAACCAGCCGATCGAGCTCCAGCTCGTTTTCCTTGCGGCCCTCCGCGGTGGCAAACTTTGCATCCTGAGTCCACGCCGGTTTTCCCATGGTCCTGGTAAAGGACTGCCATTCCTCATCGGTGCCGATGGCGATGCTCACCCAGTTGTCCTCGCCCCGGCAGCGAAAGCAGGTATGGGGGGCCATGACATCGCCCTCATTGCCACAGCGCGTGCTCGCCCGGCCGTTCAAGGCGTAGTCCATTAGGGCATCGGCCAGGAGAATAGAGATGGACTCCCGGGACGAGTGGTCGATGCGTTGGCCCCTACCGGTCCGCTGGCGACAGACCAGAGCCATCATGATGGCCATGAATGATGTGTAGCCGCTCAAGATGTCCATGCTATATCTTATTTCGGTGGGCGGGCCATCGGGGTATCCGGTCATGTCGCTGAGCCCGCTGGAAGCGGCGAAAAGGGGGGCATAGCCGATGGCTTCCACCTCGGGGCCGGTACTCCCCATGGTGGAGGAAGAGGCCATGACAATTGCCGGGTTGAGTTCTTTGACAACCTCGTAGCCCAAACCCATCTTGTCCATCATCCCGGCGGAGAAGTTCTCCACGATGACATCGCAGGTCTTGATCAACTCCTTCACCAGTTGCAGGCCCCGGGGATCCTTCAGGTTGAAGCAGGCACCAATCTTGCCCCGGCTGAGGTCGTTAAACAGAGGGCTCCGGTTAAGCCCCCAAAGTTCGCTGGTGACGGGGTCTATGTTGGCCCGGGTCATGTCGGGTCGGTTGGGACCCTCGATTTTAATGACCTCGGCCCCGGCCGCGGCGAGCAGGGACGCGGTCATGGGACCGGCCATGCCCCAGGAAAAATCGGCTACCCGGATGCCCGCCAGGATATTTGTCTTTTTTACGGCGCCTGGCTTTTTAGACACGGGTATACTCGCCTGGCTGCTGCCACGGCCCCGGCGACGGACCTCTTCGTTGTGCTCCCCCAGGGAGGGTGCCAGGCGCTGTAGCGCCCAGGGGGTCTCTGAAAACCGGTATGGTGCCGTGGGAAGCCTGAATTCCCCCCAGGAGGGATGGTCAACCCGGATAAAGAAATCCCGGGCCTCCATCTGCGCCGAGTTGGCGACTTCATCGATCCCAAAGCACGGGGCCAGAGAGGCACGGCTGGCGATGGCTTCCCAGTATAGTTCCTCTTTGGCCCGGGACTTGAAGGAATCGGCCAGGCGCTCCTTCAGTTCGTTGCCGTGCTCCTCGCAGTAGACCCGGTCCAGAAGCCTCTCATCTTCCCCCAGCCAGTCCCGGAGACCGAAGACGTCGAGCAGGGCCAGCCACTCCTTGGGCCACTGGTTGAAGCTGAAGTCAATATAGCCGTCCTTGCAGGGCATGACGCCCGCAAAGCGGTAGCCCCGGGTGGCCCGGTTGGCCAGCAGTCCCCGGTTGGGCCAGCGCAGGACGTCGATGGTGTTCAGGTCCAGGAGGGCCTCCTGCTTGGAAACATCTACGTGCTGACCCTGTCCGGTAGCCCTCTGGTGAAATAGGGCGAGCATGGCGGCTCCGGCGGCACTAACCCCGCAAAAGTAGTCTCCACCGTATTTGGCCCACTTCAGGGGAGGCCTGTGGGGATAGGGGGTGCCCCCCGGGGTGAGGTAGCCCTCCCCACCACTATGGAAAGTATTCAGGGGATACGCCCGGTAGTTTCTGTAGGGGCCGGTCTGTCCAAAGGGGGTTATGGAGGTGACCACCAGTTGGGGATTGTGCCTGGACAGGCTTTTGTAGTCCAGTCCCGCCGCCTCCATCCACTCCGGACTCTTATCCTCCACCAGGATGTCGGCCCTCTTTATGAGGTCCAGGAAATCCCTTTTGCCTGCCGGATCGGCGGGATCCATGGTTACGCTCTGCTTGTTGGTGTTAAGGAAAAAGAAAAGGCCGCTGTTGTCTTCGCCGGGACGGTCCCCTTTGAAGGGTGGCATGTGTCTGGTGATATCGCCTCTCCCGGGCGGCTCTACCTTTATGACCTCCGCCCCCATGTCCGCCATGAGTTTGGAACAATAGGGACCGGCGATAGACTCGCAGAAGTCAATAACGGTGGTGCCGGCCAGGGCTCCTTGAAACATACCTGGAATGTTACACCCGTGGGGTTTGTTGGTCAAGGCGCCCCCGGTACGGCCGCCTTCGTCGATTCAGGACAATGCATTCAGAAGGTTGGCTTCAGGGTATGTTTATAAACCACCCTCCGGGGGGAGGCTTATAAAATCGGTTTTCCAGAGGTGATGCAGCTGCTCCAGGGCCTGCTCAGGTGGGAGTCCGGCCTCAACCTCCTATCTGTCCCGGGAGTATTGACTGCCGGGCAACCGGGGTGTATAAGGGGGTGTACAAGTGGTAAATACCGGCTGGGAGGTTGGGGTGAAAAGGCTTTTACGCCCCGGTTTTCCCATTTCAGGAGGGGCCGTGAAAGCCTGGCGGGTCTATGACACCAATGATATGCGCCTGGAGGACGTTCCCATCCCCGAGGTGCGGCCCGGCTGGCTCCTGGCCCGGGTAAAGACCTTCCAGCCCAGCATCACGGAGATCCAGCGCTTCTGGGGCACCAGCCTGCGCGGCATAGTCGGCATGAAGGAAATGATCGGCACTATCGGTCCTTTTCCCATTGGCCACGAGATGTGCGGGGTGGTCCAGGACGCGGTTGATGGCGGCGACTTTCAGGAGGGGGACCGCATCGCTTATTTCCACCACGAGAACCGGGTGGCGGGGGTCCACTACCCCGGTTGCTTTGCCGAGTACATCTTGCTGCCCGTCGACGCCGCTTTCAAGATAGACCCCGCCATCCCCGATATAGAGGGCCCGGCTCTCCAACCCTTCTCATCCTGTGTCCAGATGGTCAGGGAAGCCGGCGTCAGCCTCGGCGAAACCGTGGCCGTTTTCGGCCAGGGGGTCATGGGCTTGAACATCACCCAGCTCTGCCACCTGGCCGGGGCCGGGCGGGTCATTGGCGTGGACATCCGCGACCAGTGCCTCGGCCTCGCCCGGGATTTGGGAGCCGATATCACCATCAACTCAAACCAGCAGGACGCCGTCCAGGCCATCATGGAGCTCACCGGCGGTAAGGGCGCCGACGTTGCTTTCGAGTGTGCCTCCGGTAGCCCGGAGGTGGGCCTCTCCGGCGGCCGGTCTCTCTTCGACGCCATTGACGCGATGGGCCAATTCGGCCGTCTGGTCCAGATCGCCTTCTTCCATGACAAGGTCAACCTGGACCCCAACGTTCTCCGGGCAAAATGCATCAAATACCTGTTCCCCAGCGGGGCTACCACGGCGGACATGGACCTGGGCATGCGGCTCGTGGCCTCCGGCAAGGTCCGCTTCAAGCCCCAGATAACCCATGTTCTCAACGGCATCGAGAAGCTAACCGAAGCCTTTGACATCACCGCCCACAAGGCCCAATACGATGCCGTTAATCCGGCCGTGGTAGTAGTCTCCCCTTGATCGGCCGGGCAGTACCCTAAATTGAAATGTGGTACAATCATCGGGGCCAGGCCACGAGGAGGTCCGTCATGCGCTTGACAGGGAAGGTTGCCCTGGTTACGGGATTCGGTTCCGGGTTGGGACAGGCCATCGCTATACTGTTTGCCCAGGAGGGGGCCAAAGTCGCCGGCATCTCCCGCCGGCCGGAGGCGGGCGATGAAACCCTCCAGCAGATACGCGCCGCCGGGGGAGAGGCCATCTTTTTTCCGACCGACATCCGGAGCGCCCCAGAGGTAGAGGCCGCCGTGGCCGGGGCGGTCCAATCCTTTGGCGGGCTGGACATCGTGGTGAACAGCGCGGGGATCCGCCTTACGGGCACCGCCGCCGACATCTCGAAGGAGGATTGGGATGCCGTCCTGGACACCAACCTCACGGGGACCTTCCTGGTCAGCCGCGCCGCCCTCCCGGAACTGCGCCGCCGTGGTGGAGGCTGTATCATCAACATCGCCGCCGTATCAGGGATGCAGGGTACGTCCGGCCGTGTCGCCTACAGCGCCTCCAAAGGGGCTGTGGTCAATCTTACCGAGGCGATGGCCCTGGACCATGCCGGCGAGCGCATCCGGGTCAACTGCATCTGCCCCGGCCCCACGGAGACACCGATGATGACGATTACCTCCCCCGAACAGCGAGCCCAGATGGACCGGCGCCTGCCCATCGGCCATATCGGCCAGCCGGAGGACGTCGCTGAGGCGGCTCTATACCTCGCTTCCGACGCTGCCCGCCAGGTGACCGGCGCTATCCTCCCCGTGGACGGCGGTTTGCACCTCACGAGTTAGGTCCCCCTGCCATCCCGCAAATATCGCAACTCAAAAGGCACCGGTAGGGCTTTCTGTTGGGTATCGTTCTACGCCCACCTGATCCGGTCTATCTGTGGTTTCTGATATCGTATTGGCATTGGAGCGGCTAAGTGATACGGCACGAGCGATAGTTGGACCGGCCATAATCTCAGGGGAGGGAGTGACCTGTCCCCAATAACCGGCCCAGCTGTGGTGTCGGTCCGAGGGCAGGAAGAGTGGTATTCAGGAAAGCCAACCGGGTAAAAAACGCCAGATTGCGTGAGCTAAATGGGTTCGAAACCCCCCCGGGCTTTGAGGAAAA
>JAZFUS010000311.1:0-2795 GCA_036447315.1 Dehalococcoidia bacterium | reverse complement strand
ATCCGCCCAGGAATATCCGCCCACCTCCATGAGGACCTCCTCGGTATGCTGCCCGCACTCGGGGGCGGGGAGCCTCACCGAGGACGGTGTCTTGGAGAAGGTGACCGGAAACCCCAAGTCCCTGGTCCTGCCCAGGGTGGGATGGTCGAACTCCGTTATATACTCGTTGGCTATGACCTGGGGGTCATTGGGGAGATCGCTGATCCTCTGGACCAGGGAGAAGATCAGGTCTCCGGCCCCCTTGAGGATCTCTATCCACTCACCCGAGTCCCGGGTGGCAAAAACGCCGTCCAGAAGGGAGATCAGCTCCTCGCAGTTCTCCCCCCGGTGACGGGCGGTATCGAACCGGGGGTCTGCCTCCAGGTCCTCGATCCCCATGGCCCGGCAGAAGGTGGGCCAGTATCTATCCGACTGTATATTGGCAAAGAAGATCCACTTCCCATCGCGGCACTTGTATTTATTGGCCAGGGGGTTGGTTAGCTTGGTCCGCTTCTCCCGGGGGAACTCCTGCCCCACCATAAGAAACGAGGAGACATGGAACCCCTGGAGGGCGATCAGGCTGCCCAAGTGGGAGGAATCCACCTGTTGGGCTATCCCCAGCCGCTCCCGCCCCAGAAGGGCCGCCAGAATGCCATAGGACAGCATTATCGCCCCCATCTGATCGGCAATGCCCCCCACGGTATACTGGGGATCCATGTCCGGCTCCCCGACCATGGTCATCATCCCGGCCCGGGCAAGCCCCAGGGGGTCGTAGGTGGGTTGGCGGGACTCCGGCCCCTTGGGCCCCCAACCGGAGGCCGACGCATAGATGATCTGGGGGCTATACTTGACTATAGTATCGTAGTCCATGCCCAGCCGGGCAGCCACCCCCTGGCGAAAGTTCTGGACAAAGACATCGCATTTCTCCACCAGCCGGTACATCACCTCCCGGCCCTTTTCCTTTTTCAGGTCCACGGTGATGCCCTTCTTGTTTCTGTTAGAGCCCTCGAAGTTGGCGTTCCGGCCCCCGGGCAGCTCCATGGGCACCCCGGAGAAGCGCACCATCCCCCGCGCCGAGTCCCCCCGCCCCCGCTCCTCCACATGGATCACCTCGGCCCCCATGTCCCCCAGCAGGCAGGTCGCCGCCGGCCCCTGCCGCTGTATCGTCCAATCGAGGACCCGGATGCCCTCCAGAAGCATGCTCAATTTGACCCCTCCCCTGCCCTCAGACAATTCGATTCAGGATGTGCTTTCGATGATACCCCCTGGGCAAAAGCAAGTCAATATTCCCGGAATATGATATAATCCGGGTGCCTTTCCCCAAATGAAGTCACTCCCGGCACAGGAGGCCCGTATGAGAGCGCTGGTACTGGGCGGCACCCGGTTCGTGGGCCTGCGCCTGGTCCATGCCCTGGCCCGGGAGGGGTTCGAAATCACCATCCTCAACCGGGGAAGGCTCCAGGCCCAGCTACCCCCAGGGGTAAAGCGGCTCGGGGCCGACCGCAGAAACCCCGATGAGGTCCGCTCCGCCCTCTCGGGGCTGGAGTTCGATGTCGTCTTCGACATCACCGGCTATCAGGTAAAGAACCTGGTCCCCATGGTGGAGATTTTCCAGGGCCGCCTCCAGCACTATGTTTTTCAAAGCACCTGCGGGGTCTATGCCCCCAGCCAACTCGTCCCCATCCGGGAGGACTTCCCCTTCCTGGAGCGCACCGGCACCGCCCCCGGCCTGGCTTCCTATGAAGTGGACAAGGTGGAGTGCGAGGAGTTTTTGCTCCGGCTCCACAGGGAAAAGGGCTTTCCCGCCACCATCCTCCGCTGTCCCGCCATGTACGGTCCCCATAACTGGATGGATGACCGGGAGGGGAGCTTCTTCTACCGGCTGCTCCAGGGGCGCCGGGTCCTGGTCCCGGGAGATGGGGAGAGCTTTCTCCACTTCGTGTGTGTGGACGATGTGGCCCGGGCCCATATCGCGGTGGTCAGGGCGGGGGGGAGGGGGGGAGAGGCCTTCAACATCGCCGACCCCGAGGCCGTCACCATCAACGGCTATATCGATATCATCGCCGATATCGTGGGCGCGGACTCCGCCGGGGCGCAGGATAGGGCAGGCCCAGGCGCCCCGCAATCACGCACCCCAAAAGGTCCCGAGGGAGCTACAGACTCCGCCGGGGCGCAGGATAGGGCAAGCCCAAGCTCCCCACATTCACGCAATATAAAGATACACATGGGGCCCTCGACCATGGGAGAGCTGAAAGGTCCCGTCTTCCCCTTCCCCTGGCCGGGCAGCCCGGTCTACGACATCCATAAAGCCGAGGAACACCTGGGCTTCCGGCCCCTTTTCGACATCAGGTCGGGCCTCCAGCATACCTATGACTGGTGGCGCCGGGAGCGGGGGGTGGAGGGGGTAGAATTCAGGCCGGGCAAACTGGGGCACGATGTGGACCTGGCCTACGAGGATGAGCTTTCGGCCCAAATCCTGAGGGCCCGGCCCGAAGCGGGGTGACCCCGCTTAATAGGGAACAGAGGGGCGTGGGCCGCTAGTCCCAGGGCCTTTCGTCCACCAGGGTTTTCCGGTCTTCGGGGATGGCCCCCGGTTCCGCAAACTCGACCCGGTCCACCGCCACGCTGCACACCCCCTTGATGGTGTCCCGGAGCGACTGGGCGAGCCTGTCCCGGTCCGCGCCCTGGGTGGTTTCCAGCACGAAGGTCAGCACGTCCCTCTCCTTTTCCCGGCCCACCTTTGCCTGAAAGCGGGCCACCTCGGGGAACCGGGAGAGGATGCCCTCCAGCTGGCTGGGGTGGACGAAGACCGCCCT
>JAZFUS010000310.1:0-6330 GCA_036447315.1 Dehalococcoidia bacterium | reverse complement strand
GGAGATGGTGCCGTAAGCAACCCGGGCCCGCCGAAAGGGGGAAGAGGGAAAATGAACGACACGAAGTATGAGACCAGGGAACTGGAGTCCTGGGCCCAGATGAAGCAGATACGGAGGCTTCACTTCCACCATATCTGGGATGCGGCGGAGAGGGGGGAGCCGGTGGTCATGGGGATGACCGAGGCCTTCCTGGGCTACCTCGCCGGATTGGGAGACTATGCCGACCCGTCCTACGGCCCCTATTTCACCGTCCTCATGCGCGATCCGCCGGAGCTGATCAAGGTCCTGGAGGTTTTCGAGGCCAAGGGCCATCCCCGGGAGATCTGCTCGGCCATGCGCTGCTACCTGGGACAGCTTTACGCGGGCATGTCCACGCGTTCTCCCAAGGGGGGCACCATACGGCCCAATTTCATGTTTCAGGTTACCAATTGCCACACCATGGCCCAGACCGCCCAGCTCTTTTCCGAGTATCTGGAGATCCCCTACCTGAGTATAGACCTGCCCTACGAGGATGCCTCGGGGGCCCACGAATATGTGGTCGCTCAGCTTCACGAAGGCATCGAGTGGATGGAGAAGACCATCGGTTTGAAATATGACGATGAATTGCTCATCGAAGCCACCAGAAACGAGTGGACATGTATGCAGTACTGGGCTGAGGTCGTGACCATGTGCCAGGCCATACCGGCGCCCCTGGACATGCGGCACCTGTGGTCGCTGCGCATGCCCATGCTGTCCATGAGGCACCGGAAAGAGGCGGTGGAGTACACCAAAGCCCTGTACGACGAGGTCAGGTGGCGGGTGGACAACCAGATATCCGCCCGGGGCATGGAGCGAATTCGCTTCCTTCACGAGGGCTTCCCCCCCTTCCACTTCATCGCCATATTGAAGCAGCCCAACGAGTACGGCGCCATCTTCAGCCTCTGCGAGAACACCCAGGGGCACGGGATATGGGAGTTTCTGCCCGACGGTACCTGGAAGGTGGGCCCCACCCTGGAGCAGCGGGGGCTTCCGCTGCGCAACCGGGACGATGCCCTGCGGGCCCAGGCAGAGATATACCTTACCCGGATGATGCCCAGCACCTGGAACC
Organism: Dehalococcoidia bacterium; assembly: GCA_036447315.1. Classification (GTDB taxonomy): domain Bacteria; phylum Chloroflexota; class Dehalococcoidia; order JACVQG01; family JAZFUS01; genus JAZFUS01. The sequence continues at coordinate 5,243 of JAZFUS010000310.1, read as the reverse complement.
CGGACCGGCGGCCCCTGGAGGCGGTGGTGAGGGCCCGGGACTGGCACTGCGAAGCGGCCATCCTGGGCCTGGACCGGGGCTGTCACGGGTATCAGGTCTCTCTCCTGGAGACCAAAAGGGCCCTGCAGCAGGCCGGCATCCCCGTGGGCGGCTACGAGCACAGCCAGGCCGATCCCCGGGATTTCTCCCTCCCCCAGGTGCTGGATAGTATAGAATCTTTTATGGAGAGCCTGGGCCTGAGCAAGCTGGGCTAACGCCGCCCGGTAAAACAGAAGGCCCGGGACGGCTGGCACAGGCTGGGTGACCTGGGCAAATAATTGGGGCCCGGCAGGCTGTTCTCCAGGGGTAATCCGATGGTTGAACCCAATACGGCAAAGATTCTCCGGGTGGACCTGGGAGAGCGGAGGCTCTGGTCTGAGGACCTGGAAAGCTCACCCCAGAGAGAATACCTGGGCGGCTCCGGCCTGGGGGCTTGGATTCTGGAGCGGGAAATAACCGCCCCCCTGGACCCCTTCTCTCCGGAGAACCCCCTCATGTTCATGGTGGGCCCTCTCACCGGCATCGTACCCCTGGGCAGCCGCTATGCGGTCTGCGCCCTGTCCCCGGCCACCGGGGGATGGGGTGAAGCCCGCTCGGGAGGTACCTGGCCCACCCAGCTCCGGCGCTCCGGATTCATGGGCATAGTCATCCAGGGCCGGGCCCGCGACCCCGTTTATCTTTACATCAACGGCGGCCGGGCCGAACTTAAGGATGCCGGCCATCTCTGGGGCCGGGACACCTACACGGTCAGCGACCTTTTGCTCCGGGAAACCGACGCCCGGGCCAGTGTGGCCGCCATCGGGCCCGCCGGCGAGAACCTGGTGAGAATGGCCGGGATCATAAATGACGGCCGCCAAGGACGAGCTGCGGCCAGGGGTGGTATGGGGGCCGTCATGGGCTCCAAGAACCTGAAGGCCATCGCGATCAAGGGCGTCGGGAAACCGCCGGTGGCCGATGAGCCCAGGCTCAAGGCCGCGACCCGGGAATTCCTGCGCAAACTGACCCGCATGAAAGCGGGGGAGTTTGGGCCCATGCCCAAAATATCCAGCACCATACCCCGCATCCAGGATATCGGTTGCCTGCCCGTGAAGAACTGGACCGGGTCCCGGTTCGAATCTTTCGTTGAGGAAATGTCCGGCTTCGAACACGGGCCCAGGCTCTACTGCCATTCCTGCCCTATCGGCTGCCACGAGTCCTACCTCGTGCCCGGGGACGATAGGCGGGAGATGACCGGACACCACCTTTTGCCCCTGGGCCCCAACTGCCTCATCGACGACCTGGAGGCCCTCCAGGAGGCCTATGACCTGTGTAATACCCTGGGGATGGACTCTATCTCGGTAGGGGCCTGTATCTCCTTCGCCATGGAGTGTTATGAGCGCGGCCTCATCACCAGGAGCGACACCGATGGCGTCGAGCTCACCTGGGGAAACGCCCCGGCGATGCTGGAAATGGTAAAGCGCATAGGTGAGGCCCAGGGGTTCGGCCGGGTGCTGGGCCAGGGGGTGAAACGGGCGGCGGAGGAGATTGGCGGCCAGGCCCATCTCTATGCCATGCATGTCAAAGGCCTGGAGATGCCGGTGTGGGACCCTCGGGTCTATAACAGCCTGTGGGTGGGGCTGTCCACCGCCAATATGGGCCCCAACCATATGGAGTCCCGCTCCCATGTGCTGGAGAGGGAGAGCCTGCCGGGGTGGGCGGCCTTCAGCATGGATGGAACGGAGCTGGGGCACCCGCCGGGTATCAAGAGGCTGGGGTTCCACGGCAAGGCCGACATGGTGAAAAAGATGCAGGACATGACCTCACTTATGAATGCCCTGATTATCTGTGATTTCGCCTTTACCACCTACGGGCTGAAGCCGTCCGAATCCCTGGAGTGGCTTAATGCCGCCACCGGTTTTGAGATGAGCTTCGAAGAGTACCTGGCCACGGGGGCCCGCATCTTCGACCGGAAGCGGCGCATCAACCTGAGGCAGGGACTCACCGCCGCGGACGACATGCTGCCCCAGAGGTACTTCACCCGCCGCCCGGGTGTTGACGAAAACATATGTGAATCCCTGCCCGGCCTCCTCCAGGAGTATTACGCCCTCCGGGGTTGGTCCGCAGATGGAGTGCCACCGGACGGCCCGGAATAGGAGCCCGACATGAAAGCTGTGGTCAAAACCAAGCCCGGGATCGGTCTGGAAATCCTCGATGTCCCGGACCCCAAGATCGAGCCCGGGGAGGTCATCATCCAGGTAGAGGCCTGTGGGGTCTGCGGCAATGACGCCCGCCTCTACCGCTGGGATGAGGGTTTCTTCACGAAGATCGTGGGGCCGTATCTCCCCGTAACCATCGGCCACGAGGGTTGCGGCAGGATTGTGGAGCTGGGGGCGGGGGTGGAGGGCTTCAAGTCCGGGCAGCGGGTGGTAATGGAGGCCACCATCACCTGTGGACGCTGCTACCTGTGCCTGGAGGGCAAGTCCAATATCTGCGTCAACTCCCAGCACATCGGCGCCCACCGATCCGGGGCGATGGCGGAGTACATAGCGGTCCCCCAGCAGCTAATATATCCGGTGCCGGATAGCTTGAGGCCCGCCGAAGCGGCCTTGCTGGAGCCCTTGAGCGTAGGGGTCCACGGACTGGAGCGGATGCCGGTGAAAGTGGGGAATACCGTGGCCGTGGTGGGACCCGGGGCCATAGGCCTGCTGCTGGTGCAGGCTGCCCGCGCCGCCGGCGCCGACCGGATCATCGTTCTGGGCACCTCCCGTTCTCAGCGAAGGCTCGACCTGGCCCGGTCCTTCGGGGCCGATGAGGTTATCATTACCGACCAGGAGGACTGGGGCCGGAAAGTAGCCGATATCACCGATGGCCGGGGCGTCGACCAGGCCTTCGAGACCGCCGGACCCGGCCGGGCGGTGCTGGACGCCCTCCTGGCCACGCGAAAGGGGGGACAGGTGTGTTTGGTCGGGGCCAACGACGACCCTCCCCAGCTTCAGACCTATACCATGCTCAGGGGGAAGGAGATCGATATCTTCACTGCTCGGGGCCGGACGCCACTTACCTGGGAGCGGTCACTGAGGCTGGTGGCCTCCGGATGCATCGATTTCGGGCCGCTGACCGCGGACCGCGTCCCCCTGGCCGAGGCTGTCGCCGGGTTTGAGAGACACTCCAGGGACAGGGACATCATAAAACTGATCGTTGAGCCTTAGGCCTTAACAAGCAGTTTGCCCCGGCCCTTGATAAGCGGGCCGTTCCTGCACGGGAAGCAGGAAAACCGCTCAGATGACCTTCTCGTCCCGAAGCTGAGCGATCTCTTCCCAGGTGTATCCCCCGGCCTCCATCAGCACCTCCTCGGTGTGCTGGCCGAACTCCGGCGCCTGAATTTCAAAGGTGGCCGGGGTTTTGCTCATCCCGAACGGGGCTCCTTCAACCTTCACCCGCCCCAGGGTGGGATGTTCGGTCTCGACCAGGTAATCATTCTCCAGAATCTGGGGGTGGTTGACCATCTCTTCAAAGGTCAGGACAGGGGCATAGGAGAATTGACAACCCTTCTGCTGAAAGAACTCTATCCATTCATCCCTGGACTTGTTGACAAATATCTTCTCCAGGACGGCGATGAGCTCGGCATAGCTCTCCCGCCTCTTCAGGGCATCGGAGAACCTTTCCTCATGTTCCAGTTCCTCCATGCCCAGGGTCTCACAGAACTCGTGCCAGAAGCGGTCGGACTGCGCCTCCGAAAGTATAATCCACTTGCCATCGGCGCAGCGATAATGGTTGGCCAGGGCGTTTCTCTCCCGTTTTCGAGAGTGCCGGGCGGAGGGCCGGCCCATCCATAAAGTGCGCCGCACCTGGCTGGCCAGGAGGCAGGTCATGGCGCTCCTCATCTGAGAGGTATCGATCTCCTGGCCAATGCCCATGCGCTCCCTGACCAGCAGGCCCATCGTTACGGCGTAGGAAGTCACCGAAGCCCCCAGGCTGTCGAAGACCGCCCCCGTGATCTGCACCGGGTCCGGGTCGTCCCGGTCCCCCATGTTCCACATCATCCCTGACATGGCCTGGGTGAGGGGATCAAAGGCCCTTATCTCAGAATAGGGGCCCTTCTCGCCCAGGCCGGCGGCATTGACATAGACCAATTTAGGATTGTGCCGGCTCAGCGTCTTGTAGTCCATGCCCAGCCTCTTGGCCACGCTCTTTCGGGAGTTGGTCACGAAGACATCCGAGTTCTTGACCAGCCTGTAGAGCACCTCTTTGCCCTTCTCGCTCTTGAGGTCGAGGGTGATGCCCTTCTTGGACCGGTTGGAGGAATCGAAGACCAGGTTCCGGCCCCCGGGCAAAACCGTGGAGGCTCCCCACATGGCGGCCAGCCCCCGGGAGGCATCCCCCCGGACCGTATCCTCAATGTGGATCACCTCGGCCCCCATGTCCCCCAACTGGTACACGGAGCCGTTCAACCACTGTACCCATTCCAGTATGCGGATTCCTTCCAGTGCCTTTGCCACGTCTCACCCCCGAAAAATAATAAGCTCGATGCCCGGGTTTCTCTCCCCCGGCGCTAGATGACCCCTTCTTTTCCCAGCCGGGCCAGCTCCTCCGGGCTGCATCCCGCCATCTCCCGGAGGACCTCCCGGGTGTGCTCGCCCAGGTCGGGGGCGGCGCTCCTGATGGAGGCGGGCGTCTTTGAGAATTCGATGGGAAAACCCGGGTACTTGACATCGCCCAGCACCGGGTGGGAGAAGTCGACCAGGTAATTGTTGGCCACAACCTGGGGGTCATTGGCCACGTCGGAGCACCTGTTGACCCCGGCGAAGGACAGTTCGGGAAATCCCTTGAAGGTGGCCAGCCACTCGTCGCTGGTCCTTGAGGCAAAGACCTTATCCAGGATGGAGATCAACTCCTCGGCATTCTGCCCCCTCACCTCGTTGCTCTCGAATCGCGGGTCCCTTTCCAGCTCCTCTATCCCCAGCGCCCTGCAGAATGAGGGCCAGTACCGGTCGGCGGGGGTAAGGGCGCCCATGATCCACCGGCCATCGGAACATCGGTAGAGATTGCGCAGCGGGTTAAAGGCCCGGGCCCTATCGTGCCTGGTGCTTTCCCCACCGCCCAGCAGTATCCTGGCCATCTCATTGGAGATCAGATTGATGCCGGTGGAGACCAGGGAAACATTGACCTCCTGCCCCACACCGAACCGCTCCCGGGCCAGGAGGGCTGCCACCACTCCATAGCTG
>JAZFUS010000309.1:0-5394 GCA_036447315.1 Dehalococcoidia bacterium | reverse complement strand
CTCCCCCCCCGGCCCCGCAGGAAGCCGCCCCGGGAGTCACCCCAACGCCCCTGGCCGGGGGCGAAACGGCCATCGAGGCACCCCTGCCCGGCATGGTCATCCGCTATGAGGCCAAGGTGGGCCAGCGGGTAGCGCAGGGTGATGTGGTGGTCATGTTCGAGGCCATGAAGATGCAAAACGCCCTGGCCGCCCCCCGGGAGGGGACGGTCAAGAGGCTGGGTCCCGAGCCCGGAGCCAAGGTGGGCAAGGGAGATATTCTGGCGGTAATAGGTGAGTAATATGCCCATGACCCTGGCCGAGAAGATCCTCAGCCAACGCTCCGGAACGGATGTTATGGCCGGAGATATCGTCATCGCCCCGGTGGACCTGGCTTTCGCCCAGGATACCACCGGCCCCTTGACCGTGAGGCAGTTCGAGGCCAGCGGTTTCGAGGCCCTGGCCAACCCGGAGCGGACCCTCCTCTTCCTGGACCATGCCGCCCCCAGCCCCTCCCGGGAGCTGGCCAATGACCACCTCACGCTCCGGGACTTCGCCCGAAAGACCGGGGCCAGGCTCCCCGAGATAGGGGACGGCATCTGCCATCAACTGGTGGCGGAGGACTATGCCGCCCCCGGCGAGATCATAGTCGGCGCCGATTCCCACACCGTCACCGCCGGGGGGTTGGGGGCCTTTGCCACCGGAATGGGTTCCACCGACGTGGCCATCGCCTTCGCCCTGGGCAAGACCTGGCTGCGCGTCCCCGAGAGCTTCCTCATCCGCTGCACCGGCTCCTTCCGGGCCGGAGTGCTGCCCAAGGACCTCATCCTCTATCTTATCGGCGAGCTTGGCGCCGATGGGGCCACCTACAAGTCCCTGGAGTTCGGGGGCGAGGCGGTGGAGGCCATGCCGGTATCCCAGCGCCTGGCCATAGCCAACATGGCCGTGGAGGCCGGGGCCAAGGTGGGCCTCTTCCCCAGCGATGAGGCCACCCGGAGCTACCTGAAGGCCGCGGGCCGGGAAGGGTCCTACCGGCCCCTGTCCGCCGACTCCGGCGCCGTCTATGAGCGGGTCGTCGACATCGATGTCTCCCGCCTGGAGCCCATGGTGGCCCGACCCCATACGGTGGACCTGGTGACCACCGCCGGGGAGCTTCGGGGGACCAGGATTCATCAGGTATTCATCGGCACCTGCACCAACGGCCGGTTGGATGACCTGGGGGTGGCCGCCCGCATCCTGGAGGGCAAAAGGGTCCATCCCGACACCCGGCTGGTGGTGGCCCCCGCCTCGCGGCGGGTGCTCCTGGCGGCCATGGAGACGGGCTACATAAGGGTCCTCATCGAGGCCGGGGCCGCCGTCCTTCCCCCGGGCTGTGGGGCCTGTCTGGGCCTGCATCAGGGTGTGCTGGGGGATGGGGAGGCCTGCCTCTCCACGGCCAATCGCAACTTCCGGGGCCGCATGGGCAACCCCGAGGGCTTCATCTACCTGGCCAGCCCCGCCACCGCCGCCGCCACCGCCCTGGCCGGGACCATAACCGACCCCCGGGAGGTGAAATGATGCTCACAGGCAGGGCCTTCAAATTCGGCGATAGTATCTCCACGGACCACATCGTGCCCGGGCGTCTGGCCCACCTGCGCAGCAACCTGCCCGAGCTGGCCAAACACGTCCTGGAGGATGCCGACCCGGAGTTCGCCCAAAAGGTCAGCCCCGGCGACTTCGTGGTGGCGGGCAAGAACTTCGGCATGGGCTCCAGCCGGGAGCATGCCCCCATAGTCCTCAAGATGGCCGGTGTGAGCGCGGTGCTGGCCACCTCCTGTGCCCGCATCTTCTTCCGCAACGCCATCAATATCGGGCTGCCGGTGCTCATCTGCGATACGGAAAAGATTGACGATGGCGCCAGCCTTGAAGTAGACTTACCCGGGGGCACCATCCACAATCTCAGCAATGGCGCCCGGCTTACTTTCGGCAAAATCCCCCCGGCCATGCTCAGTATCCTGGAGGAAGGGGGCCTCCTGCCCTACATCAAGAAATACGGAGATTTCATGTTGAAGGAGGGCTCTTGAATCCCTACCGGGAATCTCAGGGCGTGGTGATCTGGGGGCGGGCCCTGCTGGTGCTGGCCATGGCGGCGCTCCTGGTTATACTCGTCACCCCTATCGACCGGGGGGGGAACTCACCCTGGGTACTCTGGGCCGTGTTCGCCCTGCTGGCCCTGATAGCCGTCAACTTCTGGCGAATGAAGGTCGACATCGATAGCGAGGCCCTCACCGTGGGTTTTGGGATCATCAAGAAGCGCATACCCCTCTCCGAGATAACCAACTGGAAGCCCGCCACCTATTCCTGGCTCAAGTTCGGGGGCTGGGGCATCCGCCGGGCGCGGGATGGCTCCAGGGCCTATTCCGCCCGGGGGAGGCAGGGGGTGGCCGTCCAGACCCAGGAACGAACGTACATTATAACGACCAATGACCCGGAGCAGCTGGCCAGGGCCATCTCCCGGTTCATGGGAGGTAAAAATGCTCCATAATGTAACCCTGATCCCCGGGGACGGGGTCGGACCCGAGATCACCGAGGCCACGCTTCGGGTGCTCCAGGCCACCGGGGTAAAATTCCACTGGGACCATGCCGTGGCCGGGGACCAGGCCCAGGACCACTCCGGCACCCCCCTCCCCGAATATGTCCTGGAGTCCATCCGCAGGAATAAGGTAGCCATCAAGGGCCCCATCACCACCCCGGTGGGCTACGGCTTCCGCAGCGTCAATGTAGCCCTGCGCAAGACCCTCGACCTCTATGCCTGCCTCCGGCCCTGCAAGACCTATCCGGGCATCCCCACGCGTTACAAGGATGTGGACATAATAATCGTCCGGGAGAATACCGAGGACCTGTACTCCGGTATCGAGTTCGAGAGGGGCACCCCCGAATCGGCCAGGCTCCTGGACCTCATCGCCGACACCTCCGGAGAGAGGCTGGGGAGCGATACCGGCATCAGCATCAAGGCCATCTCGGAGCGAGGGAGCCGGAGGATAGTGAAGTTCGCCTTCGACTATGCCCGGGCCCACGGCCGGAAGAAGGTAAGCGCCATCCACAAGGCCAATATCATGAAGTTCTCCGACGGCCTGTTCCTGGCCACGGCCCGGGAGGTAGCCAAGGAATACCACGATATCGAGTTCGAGGAGATGATCGTAGATACCCTGTGCATGAGGCTGGTGCGCGCCCCCGAGCTGTTCGATATTATAGTGCTGCCCAACCTCTACGGGGACCTCATCTCCGAGCTTTGCGCCGGCGTCATCGGCGGGCTGGGGGTGGCCCCGGGGGCCAACATAGGCTATGATGCGGCCGTCTTCGAGCCCACCCACGGCAGCGCCCCCAAATATGCCCGCCAGAACCGGGTGAACCCCATGGCCATGATGCTCTCCGGGGTAATGATGCTCCGCCACCTGCAGGAGTGGGAGGCCGCCGACCTGATAGAGAACGCCATCGCCCGCGTTATCGTCGAGGGGAGGGCGCTGACCTATGACCTGATGCGGGATGGGGCGGAGGGTACCCCCGCCGGCACCTCCCAGGTTGCCGATGCCATCATCGAGGCGATGAGGGAGGGCCATGCGTAGCAAGATAACAGTCGTCGGGGCGGGAAATGTGGGGGCCACCTGTGCCCAGCGCCTGGCTGAAACCGGGCTTGCCGATATTGTGGTGGTGGACATCGTCGAGGGGCTGCCCCAGGGCAAAGCCCTGGATATGCTGGAGTCGGGTCCGGTGGTGGGCTCCGACGCCCGCCTCACCGGCGCCAACAGCTACGAGGAGACCGCGGGGTCCGACATCGTAATCATCACCGCCGGGGTGGCCCGAAAACCGGGCATGAGCCGGGACGACCTGCTCCTGACCAACATGCGAATCGTCGGGGAGGCCACCAGGGAAGCGGTCCGGCACTCGCCCCAGGCCCTGATAATAGTGGTCACCAACCCCTTAGACGCCATGGCGCACCTGGCCCTCAAGGCCAGCGGCTTCCCCAAGAACCGGGTGGTGGGCATGTCGGGGATCCTGGACACCGCCCGCCTGCGGACCTTCCTGGCCCAGGAGCTGGGCGTGTCCGTGGAGGACATCTTCGCCTGCGTCCTGGGCGGCCACGGGGACAGCATGGTGGCCATCCCCCGCCTCTGCACGGCCGGAGGCGTCCCCATCACCGAACTCCTGCCCCCGGAGACCATCCAGGGGATCGTGGAGCGCACGGTGAACGGTGGGGCCGAGATCGTGGGCCTGCTCAAGACCGGCAGCGCCTTTTACGCCCCCTCGGCGGCGGTGGCCCAGATGGTCGAGGCCGTCCTCCTGGACAGGAAACGCATCCTCCCCTGCGCCGCCTATCTGGAGGGCGAGTATGGGATCCAGGGCCTCTTTGTGAGCGTTCCGGTCAAGCTGGGCAAGAATGGTATCGAAGAGATCATCCAGATGAAGCTGACCCCGGAGGAAGGGGAGGTCCTGGTGCGTTCGTCCCAGGCGGTGAGGGAGCTGGTGGAAATAATGGAGCAAAAGGGGGGAATCTAAGTTCCCCCCATGAGAGAGGTCAGCGCCAGTCTCATCTGCCAAACGGTAACCCGCCTCTTCAAGGAGGCGAATACCATCCTACCCGATGATGTTCAGGCCGCCCTGTACAGCGCCCGGGAGGTGGAGGAGTCCCCCCTGGGCAAGGAGCTGCTGGGCCAAGCCCTTCAGAATGCCCAAATCGCCGCCGGGGAAGGGGTGCCCCTGTGCCAGGACTGCGGTATCGCCGTGGTCTTCATGGAGGTGGGGCAGGAGGTCCATATCGTCGACGGCCCCCTGGCGGATGCGGTGCAGGAGGGGGTGCGCCTGGCCTATATTACGGGGCGGCTTCGCCCCTCCATGGTGACCGAGCCCTTCTCGGGCCGGAAGAACACCGGGGATAATGCCCCGCCCATCCTCCACACCGAGATCGTCCCCGGGGAGGCCGTAAATATCACCGTGCTGCCCAAGGGGGGAGGGTCCGAGAATATGAGCCGGCTGGCCATGCTAAAGCCCGCCCAGGGCCGGGAGGGCATCATCACCGCGGTGCTCGGGGCGGTGGAGGAGGCGGGGGCCAACCCCTGCCCCCCGGTCATTGTGGGGGTGGGAATCGGCGGCACCGCGGACAGGGCCATGCTTCTGGCCAAACGCTCCCTGCTCCGGCCCTTGGGCCAGCCCCATCCCGACCCCGAGGTCGCCGAGCTGGAGGCGGACCTCCTGGATGGGATCAACGGCCTGGGGATAGGCCCCCAGGGCGTGGGCGGCCGGACCACCGCCCTGGCGGTCCACGCCCTGGTCTTTCCCACGCATATCGCCAGCCTGCCCGTGGGCATCAACCTTCAGTGCCACTGCGCCCGCCACCGGGAGGCGACCATATAGATGATGGAGACGGGGGCGCAATACAAA
>JAZFUS010000308.1:0-3626 GCA_036447315.1 Dehalococcoidia bacterium | reverse complement strand
CTGTCGGTGAGGATGGGCCCCTCCCAGGCCATGAAGCGGTGCAGGCCCCCAAGTTTCCTTATAGTCTCGGGCCCCGGCCGGAGATAGAGGTGATAGGTGTTGGCCAGGACCATCCTCACCCCCAGGTCCACGAGGTCCCGGGGGACCAGGGTCTTCACCGTGGCCTGGCTGCCCACCGGGAGGAAAGCCGGGGTGGGCACGGGGCCATGGGGGGTATCCAAAACGCCCGCCCGGGCCCGGGTATGGGGGCAAGGGGTATCTACCCGGAAGCTAGTCACCCTTCTCCGGTCCCCCCAGGCTGACCAGGGAGATATGCTGATTGGTGTAGATGCATATATCGGCCGCGATCTCCATGCTGACGCGGGCTATCTCCGCCGCCGGGAGGTCGGAATGCTGCAGCAGGGCCACCGCCGCCGCCTGGGCGTAGCCCCCACCCGAGCCCACCGACACCACGTTCCCATCCGGCTCCACCACATCGCCCTCGCCCGAGATGACCAGCATCTGCTCACCATCGGCCACCACCAGCCACGCCTCCAGGCGACGCAGCACCCTGTCGGTGCGCCACTCCTTGGCCAGCCCCACCGCCGCCCGCTGTAGCTGGCCCCCGTGTTTCTCCAGCTGGCCCTCGAACCTCTCGAACAGGGTCAGGGCATCGGCCACTGAGCCGGCAAATCCGGCGATCACCTTGTCGTGATACAGGGTGCGCACCTTCTTGGCCGAGTGCTTCAGCACCTGATCGCCCACGGTGATCTGCCCGTCTCCGGCAATGGTCACCTCGTCCCCCCGCCTTACCCCCAGGATCGTAGTATGTTTGGTCTTGGTCATGGCAACAACCTCACTTTTGATTAGAGCCAAAAATCCAGAATCAGGGCCAGAAAGGTGAGCCCCATAAAGGGATAGGCCGACACCTTATACAGCCGCCAGGTACCAGGAGAGAAGCCGCCCTTGAGCAGGCGCAGGCTCGTGAAGACCAGGGCCAGGCCCAGGATGTTGGCCGACACCAGGTAGAGGGGGCCAAACCCACCCCAGAAATAGAGGGCCAGGGAGACCCCATAGAGGAGACAGGCCAGGGCGACCAGGACCTTCGCCACATCCCGCTCCCTCCAGGTGAGAGAGGGGATGCCCAACCCGGCCCCCAGGTAGTCGTCCCGATAGGCCAGCATGAGGCTCCACACATGTAGAGGGACCCATAAAAGCACCAGGATACAGAGCCAGACCAGCGCCGGGCTGAACTGGGGGGCGATGGACACCCAGCCCACCCACACCGGGGCCACGCCCGATATACCACCCAGATGGTGGCTCAGGTGCCTCCCCCGGGCCACCAGGGAGGCCGCCACCCCCACCAGGCCGCCCAGGAAGGCCAGGGGGTGAAGAAGCCAGGCCAGGACCAGGGCGACGGCCACCAGGGCAATGGCGGGAGGCAGGACCCTCTCCGCGGGCCGGATGACCCCCGAGGGCAGCACCCGGTGCCGGGTGCGCCGCAGGCGGGAATCGACCCCCCGGTCCAGGTAGTTGGTGAGGCCGCTACAGCCGGCGGCGCCCAGCAGAACGGCCACCGCGACCAGGAGCAACCGCCCCAGGGGGGGCACCCCACCCCCGGCCACCACCGCGGCACAGGTCCCCAAAAAGGTGACGAGGAGGGTCTCCCGGGGTCTCAACACCTCCAGATAGGCCGCCGTCATACCGCCGGCGACTCCGGAAGCCTCCAGGGACCCACGGATTTTGATGCTCATGCGATCCGCCTCGGCTAGATTCCCTCCAGATATTGGGCATACCGGGACATGGCCAGGATGGCCTTGGCCGCCCGGTGGGGGAAGGGGAAACTGGGTATGCCCTTTCGGGTATACTCCTTCATATTCGACAGCTCCCGCGCCGGCATGGCGGGGAGGACGAAGATGGGCTTTTGGACCCTGTCCCGGGCCTCCTCCACCCTGCGGAAGAAATCGGGGTCGTCCAGGGAATGAAACGTGATGACCATCAGCGCGTCGACCGCCTCGGCCATGATCTCCACGCACCCCTGGAAGAGACGCACATAGTCCACGTAGCGGGGCGAGACCAGGTCAATCGGATTGGTGATGCCCGAGAAGGGGGGAATGACCCCGCCCAGGAACTCCCTGAGCCTGGCCTGGGTTGCCTCGGGATAGGGCGGGACCTCCAGGCCGACGCTTTCACAGGCATCGGCGGCAGCCACCCCGCCGCCCCCGGTATCCACCAGTATCCCGATCCTCCGGCCCCGGGGCAGATAGGGGGAAGCGAAGACCACCGTGAAGTCGCACAGCTCCTCCAGGTCGTGGGCCACCGTTACCCCGGACTGAAGAAAGGCGGCATCGCAAACCCTATCGGCCACCGCCAGGGAACCGGTATGCGACAGAATGGCCCGGGCCCCGGCCTGGGTCTTCCCCGCCTTCCACACGATGATGGGTTTCCTGCGGGACACCTCCGCGGCCAGGTCCATGAATTTCCGGCCCCCCACCATACCCTCCATATAGGAGGCTATGACCTTGACCCGGGGGTCATCGGCAAAATAGCCCAGATAGTCCATGGCCGTCAGGTCGGCCTCATTCCCGGTGCTCACCGCCTGTTTGATCCCCAGGCCCCGGTCATGGCCCATGTGAAGAAAGTTGTCGCAGATAGTGCCGCTCTGGCCGATGAAGGCCACATTGGTCCCGACCGGATCGAAGAAGTTCCCGTCCATAACACAGAATTTGGCCTCGGAGGAGAAGACGCCCATGCAGTTGGGGCCCACGATCCTGGTACCCCCCGTGCGGGCGGCCCGGATCATCTCCGCCTCCAGGTCCCCGGCCCCCACCTCCCGGAAGCCGGAGGTGTGGACGATGACAAACTTGATCCCCTTCCGGGCACACTCCGCCATCGCCTGGGGGACCAAAGGGGCCGGGATAGCCATGATGGCCAGATCGACCCCCTCGGGTATGTCCAGCACGGTGCTGTAGGTCTTTAGGCCACGAAGTTCCTTCTCCCTGGGATTGACCGGATATACCGGGCCCTGGTAGCCGGTGGTGGTCAACCTCGTCAGAAAACGCCCCCCAGATTTGGCCTCATCCAGAGAGGCTCCTATCAGGGCTACCGAGGAGGGGTTGAACAGGAGCCTGAGGTCGGGGGATGTGTCTATGGTCAATGTTGCCTCCTGAATCAGAATCTCAAAACAGGTCCCTGAGCCGGTGCCTGAGCCAGTAGCGGACCAGGGACAATATAATGGCGGCGCCCAGGACGAAGACCAACGTCTGGTACTCCCAGCCGTGGGCCACCAGGCCCAGGGCCGTGCCCGCCGCCGGAGGGTGTTCCGTATTGGTGGTGACCATGATAAAGATGGACAGGCCCACGGAGAGGGCGGCGGCGGCGACAAGGACGAACTCCCGGGTCAAGGGCCCGTTTCCCGCCTGGGGGAAAACCAGGACAAAATGGCTGATGGTGCCCGCCAGCAGTCCGACCGTGTGGCCCCCGATCACCCTCCGGGGCTGGGCCGTGGTCGAGTGAGGCATGGCGAAGATAATGAAGGCCGTGGAGCCCAGGGCCGCCACAATGGCGGCATGGGCCACGACATCGAAAAGGAGCATGACCACCAGCGTGGTCGCGGTGGCCGCCAGGCTTTGAAATATATAGTTGGG
>JAZFUS010000307.1:0-8532 GCA_036447315.1 Dehalococcoidia bacterium | reverse complement strand
CTGCTTCTCCACCTCATCCCCCGGCTGGGGGCGGTGCTCCACGTACCATTCAACAGTCCGGCGGATGGCCTCCCGGGTGGGTACCGCGTCGGTATACCCCAGGTGTGCCACGACTTTACTGATATCCAGGACCCGGTGGTGAGACCTTCCCGCATAGGGCCGGGAGGGGCGGGCCAGCCAAAAGGGTAAGCTCACCAACTCCCACTGGTGGCCCAGGGCCTTGGCTATGGTGTCTATCCAGTCCCGCAGGCTGAGGATGGTCTCGTCGGCCACGTTGTATATCTGGCCCCCAGAAACCTCGGGCTGCTCCGCGGCCAGCATAATGGCCCGGGCCATGTTCTCAGCATAGCCCCTTCTCTCCAGCCGAAGTCCGCCATCGGGGACCATAAGCTGCTTCCGGCCATCCAGTATGCGCCGGATGATGCTCCACTCCGGGGGGGCCAGCTGGCGGGGGCCATAGATCAGGGGAAAGCGCATGATGGTGGCCCTGTAGTGACCCTGCTCATGGGCCTCCATGACCACCCGCTCACTGAGAGCCATGAGAAAGGTAAACCGGTTTCGCTCCTCATCCTGGAACAGGGGGGCGGTCTCGGGCAGGGGCACCGGGACGCCCTCCGGATCGCGGTCTCCCTCGACGAGGGCCCTGTAGGGCAGTCCCCCCACCGCGATAAAGCGTTGGGTGTGGCTTTTCAGCACCTGGGCCACATGCCTCAGCCGCCCATACATGCCCACCACCAGGTCGAATTTCCGATCACCCAGGGCCGTCGCCAGGGTCTCCTCGAAGTGGGGGTCGCCATGCAGGTGTTCCACAGTCTGCGAGAAGGTCACCTCGTGGCTTCCCCGGTGGAGGATGGCGACCTCAAACCCCATCTTTAAGAGGCCCTCTACCACAAAGGGGCCTGTGGGGCCTGTTCCGCCGATCACCAGGGCTCTCAAGAACTTTTCGCGGACCGGACTATGGCCTGTCGGGAGACAGGGCCATAATAAGGTCCACTACCTCCTCGGTGGTCTTTACCCGCATGGTGCCAATGTCCATCCTCCGGAGGGCGCTCCTCTGAAGCCTCTCGGTGAACGTAGCGCATCCGTCGGACACCACGAGAACGTCATAGCCCCTGTCGGAGGCATCCCTGGCCGACAGCTCGACACAGTGGTCGGTGACCACGCCGGAGAGTATCAAACATTCAACGCCCAGGTTTCGGAGAATCTGGTCTATGGCTGTGGAATTGAAGATGCTGGAGGAGGTCTTGGGGAGTACGATTTCATCCCCCATGGGAGACAGCTCCTCGATAATCTGTGCCTCTTTCGAGGAGCTGTGGGTCAGCAGCCCCCTCACCCTTAGGGCCCGCCCGGCATCCCTGAAATCGTGGGTTTGCGCGGCTATCATGGTGTGAATCACCTCAACCCCCGCCCCGCGGCCGGCCTCCAGCACCCTCTGAATGTTGGCGATAACCTGGGGCATCTGATCGAAGTAATAGCTCATTCTTTGCTCATATCCCGTCTCCCTGGCTATACGGCCCACCCCATGCACGGGGTGGGCATCCAGATACTGCATGTCGATGACCAGGAGCGCGGTCTTACCCCGCACTGGGACGATCTCGATACCATGAGAAGAAAAAGGCCCTGAATCGCTTTGCTGTGTCATGTCGCCCTCACTTTTTCACTTTTTCGAAAAAGGTTTTTTGTACCGAGTCATCGGCTTCATGGATAATATAATACCTTTTAACGGGTATAGCCGTCCAGACCCCCCGGCCGGGTCTCAAGGTACAGGGTATTGCTATGGAGAAGAAAAGGGGATATGCTATGGCGGTCATGAGCGGGTCTGTAATATCCATCCTGTCCGCGGTCTGTTTTGCCCTGGCCGCCATCTTCACCCGGAGGGCGGTGATGAGGGTAACCGACTCCTCCGTGGGGGTCATTCTGTCCATCTTCCTGGCGGTGCCCCTGTTCGCCGTGATCGTTCTGGCCACGGACCAGTGGGCGGAGGTGTGGGCCTTCACCCGGCGGGAGTACCTTTTCCTGGCCATGGCCGGCATTTTTCATTTCATTATCGGCCGGAGCTTCTACTACCTCGGCATACAGATTGTGGGAGCCAATATGGCCAACGTCCTGGTCTCCGGCCACCCCTTCTACTCCGTGGTCTCCGGGCTCCTCATCTTCGATGAACCCTTGAGCTGGCAGCTGGCCCTGGGGGCTTTGCTGGTTATCGGAGGGGTCCTGATCATTATCTGGGGTCCCATGTCCTCGGGGTCGGACCAGTCCCTGCGCTCCAAGGCGCTGTTCAAGGGTGTACTATCCGCCCTGGCGGCGGGCCTGGTGTACGGCCTGACCCCCATTCCCGTGAAGCTGGGCCTGGGGGCCAGCGGCTCACCCGAGGCGGCAACCCTTGTGTCCTATGTTGCGGCCTCGGCGGTGGGCCTGGGCATACTCTCGTCACGGAGCAAGAGACATAGCTTCCTGAGCATGGACAAAGGCGGCTTCATGTGGTTCAGTCTGGGGGGCTTCTTTGTGGGCATGGCCCAACTCTTCCGCTATCAGGCCCTGAGCCTTATCCCCATGAGCCGCGTCGGACCCCTGATAGCCATAAGCCCCCTCCTGGTTATCATCTTTTCCTTTGTGGTGAACCGCAACCTGGAGACCTTCAGGTTGAAAATCATCCTGGGGGGCCTGGCGGTGGTGGCGGGGACATACGTTCTTTTCCTGTAGGGCGGGCCAGCCGTACAGCCGGAGGGGGCTAGCGTTCCTTCTTGAAGAGGTCCAGGAGCTCATCACCCAGGCGCCTGAAAACCTCGAGCCTATCCGTGTCGGCCAATCTGTCCAGCTCCTCCCTGAGGGAGCCCACCTTCGACGGGTCGCTCTTGGCCTGGGCATATAGCTTCTCGATAAGGCCCAATGACTGTAACGGCTCCTCTCCGGATACCGACTCGCCTCCCTTTTCCACCCTCTCCAGGTAGGAGATAAACTCCTTGGATTTCTCATCGGAGGACTTTTTTAGCTCCTCGATGTTTTCATCAACGGTGATCTCCCGGGAGCTGACCAGCTCATCCAGAGGCCCGACATCGAGCCGCCCCGGAAGTCCCAGCGCTTCTCCCATAACCCCCAGAAGCGCCCGGCACGCCCGGGGATTAGGCCCCTCGGCGGTATAGAAGGGGATCTCTGTTATCATGCCCATGGCGTCGAGGTTTCTCTCCACGGACGCGCTCAAGAGCCAGGTGTTCAGGTTAAAGGCGACGTTGATGGAGGGCACCGGCTCGACTTTCCATTCCTCCAGGTGATGCAGGAGCTCTTTCTTGTTGACCACGCCGAAAACCCTGGGCTCCTTCTTGTGGTGGATATCGGTGACAAAGGCGCCGGGAATAAACAGCGCTTTGACCCCAAACCTGGCGGCCAGGTCCAGCACTATGTCGGCGAACTGCCGGCCTTTCCCGGGAAGGGGATGCGTGTTGCCCAGAAAGAAAAGCAGGTCGCGGGAGCTCCCGCCCTTCCAGTAGTAAAGCTTGTTCTCTGCCGGCGGGTCGCCGGAGGCCACAGGCTTCAAAGAGGCCACTCCATCCTGAATGACAAAGGTAGAGGGGACGGAAAAGAAGTCCCCGGGTTCGATCTCGGCCAGGAGCTCCGCGCCCAGCTTGTCCTTCAGGTACTCCACGGTCATCAGCCCCACGTTCCCGGTGCCCGGCCCGGCAGCCACCAGATAGGGCTGGCGGAGACGGGGCTTTTTATGTATTTTTATGGGCAACTCTTGTGCTTTCATGTTCTCCATTCCCTGTGGGATAGATCGCTTAAAGTTCAGCCTCCGGCCAGTGGCGACAGGAACAATACCAGGTCGCCCTGGCTTAAAGGCGTATCGGCATCGGTTATGCGGACGTCGTTGTGGGAGACAAGCACATCAGAGTCTATCTCACCGGACGCGGTGAGGACAATGTTGGCCAGGTCCCGGCCGTACCTCTCGCCCAGCAGTTCGATCAGATGGCGCACCGTGGAGCCCTCCTCCACCTCCAGGGCAATCTCCCCGGTCCCGGCCCTCTGTTTAAGCAGGGCATAGGCCTTGACGACAACCTGCATAATCCCGTTACCTATACCTTGCTCACCCTACAAAGCAGGGCTTTCAGGGCGGGGTTACCCGCTATGGGGTCGGCGGGGGCCTCATCGGTGAGCAGGTTCACGTTGGCCTCGGCCCATCCGTGGGGAACGCTGACCACACCCGCGATAATATCAGGGGTGACCTTGGCCTTGAGCTCGATGCTCCCCCTCAGGGTCTCCACCCTGATCCTATCGCCATCCTTTACCCCAACCTCGGCGGCCGAGACGGGGCTCAACTCGGCCCAGGGCTCGGGCTGCATGCGGCGAAGGCGCGGCACCTCCCTCAGCTGGGAGTGGAGATATTCCACCATCCGGGAGCCGGTGGTCAGGACCAGCGGGTACTTTTCGGCCAGCTCCGGTGTGCTCAAGGGGCTCTCCGGCGGCTCGCGGTGGGTGGGCAGGGGGTCCAGCCCCAACCGCTCCAGCTCCTCCGAGTAGATCTCCACCTTCCCGGAAGGGGTACGCACCCCCTTGGTGGTATAGTTCATGTATTCCGTTTCCCCGTAGAACATGCCCACGGGGTTCTCCATCAGGGTCTTCACGGAGATACCGCTGGGCTCCATGATAGAGTCATAGGCCTCTATCTCGTCCTTCCAGGGGAAGTGCTCCTGGTATCCCATGCGGTGGGCCAGCTCCAGGAAGAAGCGGATATCGGGCCAGGCCTCCTCATACTCGATGACCTTCCGCCTCATCTGGACATAGGGCAGGCCCAGGGAGACAAAGATGTCCGCGGGCTCGTTCCTCTCCACAAAGGTGGCCGCGGGGAGCACGATATCGGCCCGCTGGGCGACCTCGGTCATGAACTGATCGATGACTACAATGAAGTCGAGCTTACGGAGCATCTTATCTATTTTCTTGGTATTGGGCCAGGACCTGAGGAGATTGGAGCCGGCCACGATCATGGCCTTTATGGGATAGGGGTCCTCGTTGATGATCGCGTCGGGCAGCACCATCCCCTGGCCCTCGCCGAAGAGCCGCCCCAGCACCGAATAGTGAAGAGGAAATCTGTCTATGCCCAGGGGCTCGCCCTCGGTCATCTCGACGCGCCGGATGGGGCGGAGGTGGAGGGGGGGCGGGGTGGCAAAGCCCCCGGGGACATCGAAGTTTCCGGTTATGGCCTGGAGGATGGCTATGGCCCGGCCGTTATTGGCCCCCGTGTTTTTCATGTCCAGGGTGTTCCACCCCTGGACGATACAGGCCGGCTTGGTGGTGGCGAACATCCGGGCCATCTCCACCACGGTCTGGGCCGGGACCCAGGTTATCCTCTCCACCTCCTCCGGGGTATAGGACTGGACGTGCTCGGACAGCTTGCCGAAGCCCGTCGTCCAGCGCTCGACAAAATCCCGGTCGTAGAGCCCCTCCGAGATTATGACATTGATGAGGCCCAGGGCCAGGGCCGTATCGCTGCCGGGGCGGGGACGGGCCTGGATATCGGCCTTTTTGGACATGGGGATATTCCTGGGGTCGATGACGATAAGCTTGGCGCCCGCCTTGAGGGCCTCGGGTATCTGCCACCAGGCGCGGGGTGGGGTGGAGTTCTCGGGGTTGTGGCCCCACAGGACGATGCACTTGGACTTCTCTATATCGGCCACCGCCCACCGGCCCAGGGTCACGATGTAGGAGAGCATGCGGCAGCGATAACACATGCTGTCCACAGAGAAGACGTTGGGCGTGCCATAGACATCGGTGAAGCGACGGATCAGCTCGATATTGGCCCGGGCCTGGGTGAGAAAGACCATGCCCAGGCAGACCGCCAGGGACCGGGCGCCAAATTCCTCCTTGACCCGGCCCAGTCGCTCGACGATGGTGTCGAGGGCCTCGTCCCAGGTTATCCTTTCGAACGTACCCTGGTCGAACCGGCCTCCCACCCTCTTCATGGGATACTTGAGGCGGGCCGGATTATACACCCAGTCGATTATGTTTGACCCCTTGGCGCAGAGGCGGCCCCGGTTCATGGGGTGCTCCTTGGTGCCCGTCACCTTGACGATCTTGCCCGCCTTCATGTGAAGGTCCATACCGCAGCAGGCGATGCATAGCTGGCAGGCCGTCTTGACTACCTCGGTGTCGGCTGAGACTGAGCTGGTCACGGCTTCCCCCTTTCGCCTTTTTGAGCAAACAGGCCACGGCCTATGATCGAAAGCCGGATGTTCCGGGCGCCTCCACCGCCGGTCGCGGCGGTTTTCAGGTCTCGCAAGGCCCTGGTGACGGGATGGTACCTGTCCAGATTGGCGTGGCCGCCAAAGACGGCCAGGGCCTCGTTGCCCACGGCCAGGCAGGCATCGTTGGTAAAGGTGCTGGCCATCTGGCACAGGGCGGGGTCGGACTCACCGGCATCTATCCCCGCACAGGCCCTGTATATCATGGAGCGGGCCGCCTCCAGCTTCATGGCCATCTCCACCAGGCCGAACATTACGGCCTGGTGCGCGATTATGGGTTTTCCGAAGGTGGTCCGCTCCCGGGCATGCTCCAGGGCCAGATCATACGCCCTCTGGGCAAGGCCCACGGGCACGGAGTTTGTCGCCGCCACCGTGTCCATAAGCTCCCGGCAGACACGGATTCCCGCTCCCTCGGAACCGATGAGGTTCTCCCGCGGGACCTTCACGTCTCGCAGCATTATCTGGGCCAGCCCCGCCCCCCGGAACCCCAGCGAGTCCGCCCGCGGCCCCACGGATAGCCCCGGGGTGTCCCGCTCCAAAACAAAGCAGGATATGCCATGGCTTCCCCTCTGGGCCGAGGTCCTGGCGAAGACATACATGATCTGGGCCACCTCCAGCGGCTCCCCGTAGTACTTATCGCCGTTCAAGACCCACTGGCCGTCCCGAAGCACGCCCGACGTCTCCATGGCGGCCATGTCGGAGCCGGCGTGTTGCTCGGTGATGGCCACCACGTTGCCCAGGGCTCCTTCGGCAAAACGGGGCAGGTAGCGTTTCTTCTGCTCCTCGGTCCCGTGCCGGGCGATCATCATGGGCGCGAAGGTGTTGGTCAGTACAAAACAGGCGAAGCCGCCGGAGCCGTAGGCCAACTCCTCCGCCAGCAGGGCAGTGGAGGTATAGTCCATGCCGGGGCCCCCGTATTCGGCCGGTGTTAAAATGCTCAGGAGACCCTCTTTTTTAAAAACCTCCACCAGGTCCCAGGGGAAATCGTTGGTGCGGTCGATCTCATCCGCCCGGGGCTCAACCTTCTCCCGGACGAGGCGGCGCACCCGGTCGCGAAAGGCCCGGTGCTCCGGGCTCAAAGTCAGTTCAGGCGTCACTATTCCACCCCCCGGCCCGGGGCGGGAAACCGCTCCGAAAACAGCATTTTCCCCACCAGGAGCCTTTTGAGGTTCTGTGTTCCCCCCGCCCCTACGTTGGCCCGGGCATCCCGCCAGAAGCGGCAGGCCGGGTGCGTCCACTCCAGGACGGCCCTTCCGGAGAAGACCTCCACGGCCTTCTCGGAGACGTCCAGCGCCACCTTGTTGGCAAAGGCGCTGCTCATCTGAAAAAGTCTGACATCCCTCTCTCCCTGGTTGGCCAGGGCACAGCACTCAAATATATAGTGGCGGGAGGCCTCCACCTCCATGGCCATGTCCACCAGCATGAACTGGAGCGCCTGGTGGCCCGCCAGGGGCTTACCGAAGGCGGTGCGGGTCCTGGCATAGTCCAGGCTCAGGTCCAGGGCCCCCTGCGCCAGCCCCAGGGGCAGGCCGGCGACGGCGGCGGCGGCATCCAGACCGCTCCTGACCACCCGTATTCCCCCACCCTCATCCCCCAGGAGGTTTTCGGCAGGCACCCGGGCATCCTTGAGGTAAATCTCGGCCAGGCCCGCCCCCCTCATCCCCAGGGGATCGGCGACCTTGCCCACGCTGTAGCCGGGGGTCTCCTTCTCCACGATGAACCCCGATATACCCCTGCCCCCCTTTTCCGGAGAGGTCTTGGCAAAGATATGGACGATGTCGGCCACCTCGGCGGGCTCGATATAGTACTTATCGCCATTGAGCACCCAGTGGTCGCCGTCCCTGCGAGCCTCGGTCAGCATGGCGGCCATGTCGGTCCCTCCGGTCGGCTCCGAGACGGCCACCATATTGGCCAGGGCGCCGCCGGCCAGGCGCCGGAGGTACTTCTCCTTCTGCTCCGGGGTGCCGTGTTCTATATAGAGCAGGGGGGTTATGTTGTTGGTGCACAGCACCATGCCCAGGCCCCCGCTCACCCTCGCCGATTCCTCGGCCAGGATGGAGGCCATGGTGAAATCGGCCCCCTTACCTCCGTACTCCTCGGGGACCATGATGCCGATGAAGCCCTCTTTGCGGAGAATATCGATCCATTCCCAGGGAAAGCGATTGGTGCGGTCGATCTCCTCGACACCGGGGGCGATCTTCTCCTGCACTACCTTCCGCAGTCGCGCTTGAAAGTCCGCGTGTTTCTGGCTAAGGGGCACGTCCATCTCCTCGACCCCTGACCGGGTATACAACCGGAC
>JAZFUS010000306.1:0-4973 GCA_036447315.1 Dehalococcoidia bacterium | reverse complement strand
GTCCCGGTCCTCCCGTCAATCTCCGGCAGTGGGGCGGGCGCCCCGGTGGCTGCTGCCTGTGGCGGCGATTGTTATGGTTTCCACCCTCCGGATAAGTCCCAGGCTCAGCCTGTTGGCTGTCTTCCTGTTCCTGTTGCTGTGGCTAGCCTTTCGCCGGCGGCCTTCCGGCAAGTAACGGGGAGCAGTACCGTTCAGGGCCTGTTCAGGGCCTGCCCAGCACCTCGTCCACCTTCTCCAGCTTGGAAAGACTGAGGAGCAGCCTCTTCTCGCCCACCCCCTGGAAGTTCACCGTAACCTCCTGGTCGTCGGCCACGGCCAGACAATCCACCACAGTCCCCTCGCCAAATGCCTTGTGGCGTACCTGGTCCCCCACCGCCAGGAAGGGAATGTCCGGCCGGGCTTGGGCGGGGACCGCCGCCTTTTCATAGCCTGATACCGGAGCCACCAGGTGCTTCGGGATATCCCCCAGGAACCGGGAGGGGGGTCGGGGCCCACTTATCCCGGAGAGGGAACGCTGGAAGCTGCGCACCAGATAGAGGCGGCTCTTGGCCCGGGTCACCCCCACATAGCAGAGGCGCCTCTCCTCCTCCATCTGGCCGGGGTCATCGAAGGACCTGATGTGGGGCAACACCCCCTCCTCCATGCCGGTGATGAATACCACCCCGAACTCCAGGCCCTTGGCCTGGTGCAGGGTGATAAGGGTTACCCTCCCGGCCTTCTCATCCAGGTCGTCCACATCGGAGACCAGGGCCACCCCCTCCAGAAAGAAGGCCAGGGCCTCACCGGGCTCCTGGTCAGCTCGTTCCTGGGCCACACCCCGAAGCTCCAGGACGTTATCCCAGCGCTCATCACCCATCTCGCCGGCCAGGACATGGGCATGATATCCCGTCTTTTCCAGCACCAGGTCAAAGAGGTCGGGGAGGCTCATATCCCGGCTCCTGGCCGCGAGCTCCTCCATCATGGCGAGAAATCCCAGGAGAAGCTGGATGGCCCGGGGGGTGAGGGGGACCTCTCCGGACGCTTTCTCCTTCAACAGATGGAGGCCCCGATACAGGGTAACCCCCTGGGCCCCGGCCCAGCGGGAAAACTCCTCAACGGTGCGCTGCCCGATACCCCTCCCCGGAACATTGATGATCCGGGCCAGGCTCACCCCGTCCTGGGGATTATAGATGAGGCGCAGATAGGCGATGACATCCCTTATCTCCCGCCGGTCGTAGAAGCGGGTAGCCCCCACCAGCTTGTAGGGGAGGCCGTAGCGCATGAAAGCCTCCTCCAGGACCCGGGACTGGGCATTGGTGCGATACATCACGGCACATTCCCCGGCGCTGGCCAGCCCCCCCTCGGTGAGCCGTTCCACCTCACCGGCCACGAACTGGGCCTCCTCATGCTCCGTATAGGCCTCCGTCACCGTCAGGGGGAGGCCGGCCTCGTTCTCCGTCCACAGGCTCTTGGGCTTGCGCTGCTGGTTGCGGGCAATGATCTTGGCGGCGGCATCCAGGATGTTCTGCGAGGAGCGATAGTTCTGCTCCAGATACACCACCTTGGCATCGGGGAAGTCATTCTCAAAGCTAAGGATATTGCGCAGGTCGGCGGACCTCCAGGAATATATGGACTGGTCGGGGTCACCAACCACGCAGATATTCCGATGCTCCCCCGCCAGCTCCCGGGCCAGGGAATACTGGGCTACGTTGGTATCCTGGAACTCATCGACCAGGATATGGAGATAGCGGGACTGGTACCTGGAGAGGATTTCGGGCTGATCCCTAAACAGGTAATAAGTCCTCATGAGCAGGTCATCGAAGTCCAGGGCATGGTTCTGGTTGAGCAGTTCCTGGTAGCGCTCATACACCCGGTGCACCACCTCTTCGAAGTAGGTCTGGCCCTGCTGGGCGTAATCGCTCACCCTCAGCAGGCGGCTCTTGGCGGCAGAGATCGCCGACTGGATGGGCCTGGGGGAGAAACTCTTCGGGTCGAGGCCCACATCCTGGAGGCTGCGCTTTATCAGGGAGACCTGGTCATCGGAATCGTAGATAACGAAGTTTTTGTCCAGCCCTATGGACCCTCCCTCCAGGCGCAGAATGCGGGCACAGATGGCGTGGAAGGTCCCCAGAGTCAGATAGGCCGCCTCTGTTCCCAGAAGCCCGTGAAGCCTCTCCTTCATCTCCTGGGCAGCCTTGTTGGTAAAGGTCACCGCCATGATCCGGTTGGGGCGAACGCCCCATACCTTGACCAGATTGGCCACCCGGTGGGCGATAACCCTGGTCTTCCCGCTGCCGGGTCCGGCCAGGATAAGTAGAGGCCCCTCCACCGTTTCCACGGCCTCTTTTTGGGCTGGGTTGAGTCCGGCCAGTAGGTCCATGTTCCCCCTCCCCAGATTATAGCATCCCGCGCCAGGGCCCTTCAACGAAAAACGTACCCCGGGAGTGCTATAATTTATATTGGGGGACCGGGATGAATGGGAACGATGAATGGGAGCAAAAAAAGGCTCGGGGCCGGGGCCGCCTCTGCCCCCGGACTCGAGGAGATGGCCCTGGTTGCCTCCGGGGTCGAGGGCCGGGAGGAGATGGAGCATATCCGTTCCCTCCTCGATGGGCTTGGAGAGCAGGTGGCCCTTGGGGTACCAGGGTCCGATGATAGGGCCCGGGCCGGGGCACTCTTCCACCGGCTGTGGTCGGCCAGACCCGAGAGATATCAGCCCCGGGGGAGCTTTCGGCTGAACGAAGTGGCCCTGTCCCAGCTCGGTATGGGACCGGCGGCCGTGGGGAACTGCCTGGGACTGACCGTTCTCTACAATGTTCTGGCCCAGAGGCTGGGCCTCCGGGTAAGCTCCATCCACATGGACAGGGCCTTCGACACGGGTCCCCATGTCTTCTCCCTGTTACACTCGGCGGGGAGAGGGGTTGACATCGAAAACATCCTCCCCGATGGCTTTGATTACCGGGGGCACCGGGGAAATCCGGATAGGGAGGAGTGGGATGACCGGGAGCTTGTGGCCGACATGTATCTAAGCCGGGGCAATGAATGGTTCGAGGCCGGGGAGTGGCAGCAGGCTATGGCCGGCTATGACAGGGCCCTGGTATTCAACCCCCGGTATGAAAAGGCCCACCTCAACAAAATGATGGCGCGCTCCCAGTTGGACCGGGGTTAAGAGGCCAGTCCCAGGCCCCGGAACAGGGCCTCAAAATCGAAGCGCTCACCCATGACCTCCGTGAGTCTCACCATCTTTTTCACCTGGCGGAACCTCACCTGGCCCAAGGCATCCTCCAGGCTGGAGAGCGCGGCCAGGGTATCCATCTCCACCTGTATCAGCGGCACGCCTTTGGCGCCGGCCTGGGCCACGACCTGGTAGGCAAGCCCGCCGGTGCCGCCGGTAAGGACCAGGCACCGTGTGGGGGTCTCCAGGGCTGCCAGTTGAATATCGCTTCGCTCTGAGCGGGTTATGACCGCCTTGCCGGCCCTGCGGTTGAAGTACAGCGGGCCGGGGTCCAGGGCCATGGCCCCCACCATAACATTCTCCACCAGCTCATCGAGGCCCCCGCTCCCGTCGAGAATCTCCCCCTGGAGCTGCCGGGCCAGCTCGCCTACGGTCATGGCGAACAGGCGCCGGTCCTGAGGGATCACGCCCAGGATTTTCACTCCATTTCCACCCAAGGTGGGCGCCGCCTCCATTCTGTTTGCCGGGACGGCATTTATGACCACTCCCAGGAGGTCGGAGCCGAATGCCCGGGCGGCGGTGGCCAGTTCCCCAGCCAAGTCCTTCCGGTAGCGGGCCACCAGCAAGGACTTGGCCCCAAGCCACCGGGCCAGGTCCGCCGAGGCTTTGCACTCACCGCTCAGGCCCTCCACGATGACGGCATCCTTCCCAGCGGAGACCGCATCCAGAGAGTCTTTTAGCTTCTTTTGTAAACCCTTGTCTCCCGCGGCCAGGGCCTTCTCCAGCTCCGCGGCGGTCAGGTCCAGGGAGGCCTGCACCCCATCGGATTTCTTCAGGCCAAGTGCCCTTTGGAGGAAGTCTGCATCCCCATCCTCAGGGGCAGCGGGCTGGCTGCCCTGGGGGACAAGCTTCAAGAAACCCACACGCTGCCCCTTTTCCTGCAGCCTTTGGGCGATACCCGAACAAAAAGTGGTCTTTCCGCCGGCCTCCTCCAGGGAGGCAATATAAAGGACAACCACGCTCCATCCTCCTGGGGTTTACATCATTGGTCCTGGGCCTCGCGAGCATTATATCACAACCAGTCTGGGTGCGCACCAGGCATTATCGCTCGCTTGACACCCGGAAGCTGCGAACATTAGAATAGACCCTGGGCCGAGGTAGCTCAGATGGTAGAGCAGCGGACTGAAAATCCGCGTGTCCCCAGTTCGATTCTGGGCCTCGGCATCGGGCGGAAGTAGCTCAGTGGTAGAGCATCTCCTTGCCAAGGAGAGGGTCGCGAGTTCGAATCTCGTCTTCCGCTCCATTTAATAAAAGATTCGGGTGCCGGCCGAAGTGGCGGAACAGGTAGACGCGACAGTCTCAAAAACTGTTGGGGGGCAACCTCCGTGTCGGTTCGAACCCGACCTTCGGCACCAGATTGAGAGGTGCCCCCTCAAGCCCGTGCCGCCCCACCGGAGGTGAACGGCAGGGCGATGCCGAGTAGTGTAGCGGTAGCACGCGGGACTTTGAATCCCTCGGCCCAGGTTCGAACCCTGGCTCGGCAGCCAATCAGAAAGCCCCTTATCGGCGAGAAGCGCCAATCAAAGGGGCCCGATGCGGATCATCTCTCAACCATGGGTTCAACAGAGCTTATTCTTCTCCAGGATGGCCCCGTCCAGGGCAGCGCCCAGGCGCTGGGCATCGAAGGGCTTTATCACGTAGTCCATGGCCCCGCCCTTGAGGGCTTTCACCACTTCGGACTGCTGCGCAACGGCGGTTACCATGATCACCTTGGCCGCGGGGTCCATTTCCAATATTTTACCCAGTGTTTCAATACCGT
>JAZFUS010000305.1:0-2775 GCA_036447315.1 Dehalococcoidia bacterium | reverse complement strand
TCCCGGGTAACCCAGGCCTTCACCTGGATGCCGCCCCGCAGGGTTTCCACCAGCACGTCATCTCCGTCCTCGATGCCCAGCCCCCCGGCGGTATCGGGGTGTATCTCCACCCTGGGATGGGGCTCCCGGCGGCTCAGGCTGGGGAGGTTGCGGTGGTTGGCGTGGGTGAAGGCCAGGAGACGGGCCCCGGTGGAGAGAATCAGGGGGTACTCCCGGGCCAGCTCCGGCTGTGCGGCCGGCGACTCTTCCTGCTCATTATAGGCGGGCAGGGGGTCGTAGCCCGCCTTCTCCAGAATGGAGGA
The DNA here is from genome assembly GCA_036447315.1 of Dehalococcoidia bacterium. Classification (GTDB taxonomy): domain Bacteria; phylum Chloroflexota; class Dehalococcoidia; order JACVQG01; family JAZFUS01; genus JAZFUS01. Next base: position 2,473 of record JAZFUS010000305.1, on the reverse strand, counting down.
GCTCAGCTCTATCTTGCCCGAGGGGGTGGCCAGCCCCTCGGTCTCATATCTCCTGCCGGCCTTGGGGGCGTAGAATACCCCGCCCGGGCTCGCTTTCACCTCCTCCAGGGTTAGCCCCGACGGCCCCAGGAGGTAGCTGAACAGCTCATCGGTCCCGGACCAGTCGAAATACTTGCCGTAGCCCATCTTTTTGGCCAGCTCGATAATGATCCAGGAAACCGGACGGGACTCCCCCACCGGCTCCACCGCCCGATGGTGGTAGGCTACCTGGGGCACTCCGAGCTGCCCCACCAGCTCCGTCCTCTCCAGGTAGGAGGCCATGGGCAGCACATAGTGGGCCAGCTGGGCGGTCTCCCTCATGAAGCTGTCCACGGCCACCAGGAGCTCCAGTTTCTTCAGGGATTCCTGTACCCGGCGGGTGTCGGGCATGGTCAGGGCCGGGTTGCTGCCCAGGGTCATTATCGCCTTGATGGGATAGGGTGTCCCCGGGTCGATGCCGTCGGTGAAGAAGGACCAGTGGGGGCGGTCCAGGTACTCGGTGAGGATGGGGTACTGGTCATGGCCGAAGATGGGCGCCGTGACCGCCCTTTCCTCGGGGCTGAGCCGGGGGAACTCCAGGAAGGGCTGGAGCCGGTTGCCGCCCGACACCTCGAAGTTGCCGGTTATGGCCACCAGGCTCATTATGGCCCGGATATTCGAGAGGGCATTGCTGTTCTGCTCCGCGCCCACCCCCGGGGAAAGGGCGGCGGGGTGGTGGGTGGCATACATGCGGGCCATTTGGATGATAGTATCGGCGGGGACCCAGGTTATCTCCGCCGCCCTCTCGGGGGGATACTCCTTCACCCTTTCGGCGAACTGGTCGAAGCCCACGGTCCATTTCTGAACGAAATCCCGGTCATGGAGGCCCTCCCGGATGATGACATTGGCCATGGCCAGGGCCAGGGCGCCATCGGTCCCCGGGCGCAGGGCGGCGTGGATGTCGGCTATCTTGGCCAGGGGCGTGGTCCGGGGGTCGACCACGATGAGCTTGGCTCCCGCCTCCCGAGCCCGGCGGATGGCCCGGTCGGCCACGGGATAGGAGTCGGGCGGATTGAAGCCGAACAACATGATGCACCGGCTTTTCCCGAAGCTGGGCATGAGGACGGAGCCGAAGGTTATGCGGCCTGTAATGAAGGTGGCTCCCAGGCACAGGACCAGGGTGTCGGTGGTATTGGGGGTGCCATAGACATCGCAGAAGCGGCGGATCAGGGCCTCGGTGTCCACCAGGCCATAGCTGGTCCCCGGATAGACGGCCAGGGACTCGGGCCCGGACCGCTCTTTGATCTCCTGAAGCTTCTCCCCGATCTCCTCCAAGGCCCTGTCCCAGGATATTTTTTCCCATCGCCCGTTGGCCCGTTTCAGGGGGTGGGTCAACCGGTCCCGATGATAGAGCATTTCCTTCCAGGCGGCCCCCTTGACGCACACCAGCTGGGCAAAGTGCTCCGGCATGGGGCGCACCCTGGTCGCCCGGCCGTCCCGCACCGTGACATCTATACCGCACCGGTAGGGACATCCGGCGCAAAAGGCTTTGACTATCTTTTCACTTTGACTCATTTTCGTCCTCTTCACCTCAGAAAACTGAGCCCCATTTTACCACTTTCCCCGGGCGAGGGACACCGCTCCCCCGGAATTCTTGCCCCCATTCCCGGGTTGTGCTATAAAAGGGAGGGCCCGGCGAGAGGAGGCGGCGATGCGCATCGCCCTCATGGGGCAGGCAGCCTTCGGCGAAAAGGCACTCCAGACCCTGCTGGATAGGGGGGAGAACGTGGTCTGTGTCTTCGTGCCCCTGGGAGACCCGGGGCGGGGGGCCGACCCCCTCAAAGAACTGGCCCTGGGGCGGAACATCCCCGTGTTTGAGCCCCCCGACCTCAAGGACCCCCGGCTGGCCGACGATTACGGGAGGCTGGCTCCCGATCTGGGCGTCATGGCCTTTGTTACCGACATCATACCCGCGCCTCTTCTTGATATTCCAAAGGAGGGGACCATCCAGTATCACCCCTCGCTTCTGCCCCGGCACCGGGGGGGCAGCGCCATCAACTGGGCGGTCATGGGGGGCGAGGCCGGAACGGGGCTCACCATCTTCTGGCCCGACGGGGGCATCGATACCGGCCCCATCCTTCTCCAGAAAGAGGTGGAAATCTCGCCCGATGATACCACGGGGTCTCTCTATTTCAACAAGCTCTTCCTCCTGGGGGTGGAAGCCCTCATAGAGGCCATCGACCTGGTCGGGGAGGGCAGGGCCCCTCGCATCGCCCAGGATGAGTCCCTGGCCACGCATGAGGGGCTGTGCCGCGAGAAAGATGCCGTCATCTCCTGGGGAGAGCCGGCGGCCGGGGTATATAATCTCATTCGGGGCACCAATCCCCAGCCGGGAGCCACCACCCGGTATCGGGGAGGGGAGCTCAAAATCTTCGATTGCCGGTTGCTCCCGGAG
>JAZFUS010000304.1:0-17420 GCA_036447315.1 Dehalococcoidia bacterium | reverse complement strand
GATGCCCAGGTAGTGATGGGCAATAAAGAGTATATCCCACAGGAAATCTCGGCAATGATTCTACAAAAGCTTAAAACAGATGCTGAGGCTTACCTTGGTGAGAAGGTTACTGAAGCCGTAATCACCGTACCTGCCTATTTTAATGACAGTCAGCGGCAGGCGACTAAGGACGCCGGCAAGATAGCCGGCCTGGAGGTGCTCAGGATAATTAACGAGCCCACCGCCTCCGCCATGGCCTATGGTCTGGAGAAAAAGAAGGAGCAAACGATAGCGGTGTACGACCTGGGTGGGGGCACCTTTGACATATCCACCCTGGAACTGGGCGAGGGCACCTTCCATGTCAAGTCCACCAGCGGCGATACCCATCTCGGCGGCGACGACTTCGACCAGAGGGTCATCAACTGGCTCTGCGATGAATTCAAACGGGACCAGGGGATCGACCTCCGCCAGGACCGGATGGCCCTGGAAAGGCTCAAGGAGGCCGCGGAGAAGGCCAAGAGCGAGCTGTCCACCACTATTCAGACCGAGATCAACCTCCCCTTCATCACCGCCGATGCCAGCGGCCCCAAACACCTTAACTATACCCTCACCCGGGCCAAGCTGGAGCAGATGGTGGCCGACCTGGTGGAGAAAACCATCAATCCCTGCAGCCAGTCCCTCACCGATGCCGGGCTGACCGCTTCCCAGATCGATGAGGTTATCCTGGTGGGCGGGCAAACCAGGATGCCCCTGGTCAGGGAGAAGGTGAAAGAGTTCTTCCAGCGGGAGCCCAACATGAGCGTCAATGCCGATGAGGCAGTGGCCCTGGGCGCGGCCATTCAGGCCGCCGTCCTCAAGGGCGAGGTGCAGGATGTGCTGCTTCTGGATGTCACCCCCCTCACCCTGGGAATCGAGACCCTGGGCGCGGTGGCCACACCCCTCATTCCCCGCAACACCACCATCCCCACCAGCAAGAGCCAGATCTTCAGCACCGCCGCCGATAACCAGCCCAGCGTGGAGATCCACGTCGTCCAGGGGGAACGGTCCATGGCCGCCGATAACAAGACCCTGGGTCGCTTCATGCTCGACGGCATCCTCCCCTCCCCCCGGGGTGTCCCCCAGATCGAGGTCAGCTTCGACACCGATGCCAACGGCATCCTCAGCGTCCGCGCCCAGGATAAGGGGACGGGACGCGAGCAAAAGATAACCATCACCGCCTCCAGCGGCCTCGACAAGGCGGAGGTGGAAAAGATGCAGCGGGAAGCCGAGGCCCATGCCTCCGAGGATGCCCAGAGGCGGGAGGGGGTCGAGCTCAAGAATAACGCCGATGCGCTGATCTACAGCGCCGAGAAGCTCCTCCGGGAGCAGGGCGAAAAGGTGCCCGAGGACCTCAAGGGCCAGGTGGAGGAGAAGATCAACCAGACACGCACCGCCCTCCAGGGGGAGGACCTGGATAGTATCCGCACCGCCACCGATGAGCTTTCGGCCATCATGCAGCAGGTGGGGACCGCTGTGTATGAGCAGGCCGGGGCCACGCCCCCGGAGGGCGAGGTCCCCACGGAGGAAGGGCCCGCCGCTGAGGGGCCCGGCGAGGGAACCGGTGAGGGAACCGGTGAGGGCACTGTGGAGGGTGAGTTCCGCGAAGTATAGTTTTGGCCTTTTCGCTCTGCGAGATGCCTGGAATCACCAGCACACCTTATAAGGCGCCCGCGTGGGGCTTTTCGCCCGGCGAGATACCTGGGACTCCTGGTAACACCTTCAAGGCGCCCACTTGGGGCCGGTTTACCTGGCACACCCTCTGAGGCGCTCGCGTAGGCCTTCTTAGCAAGGCGAAATAGCATTTTCGCCTTTTCGCCCTGCGAAAAGCCTGAAACCAGGGCATGTCCTGTCTGGCGCCCACGTGGGACCCTTTGACCTGCGAGTTTCCTGGGACCTTAGGGCGTACCTTTTAAGGCGCCCACGAGGTACCTTTCCGCCTTTTCGCACTGCGAGATGCCTGGGATCACCAGCACACCTTATAAGACGCCCACGAGGTACCTTTTGACCTGCGGAGTTTCCTGAAACCAGGCAACCCCTGGCCGTCGCCCCCGTGGTACTTTTCGCCTTTTCGCTCTGCGAGATGCCTGGTGCTTTAGGGCACACCTTATAAGGCGCCCACGAGGGGCCGGTTTACCTGGCACACCCTCTGAGGCGCTCGCGTAGGCCTTCTTAGCAAGGCGAAATGGCATTTTCGCCTTTTCGCCCTGCGAAAGGCCGGATACACGTTAACACCCTTGATAGCCCGCAGATTACGGGCTATAATGTTAGATTGGGCCGACCTATAAAGTTGGAAGGTGTATGGCTACCAAACGAGACTATTATGATGTCCTGGGGGTGCCCCGGGACGCCGATGGAACGGAAATAAAAAAGGCCTTCCGCAAGATGGCCTTCGAGTTCCACCCCGATCGCAACAAACAGGATGGGGCCGAGGCGAAGTTCAAAGAGGCCAACGAGGCCTATGAGATACTCTCCGACCGCGACAAGAGGGCCGGATATGACCGCTTCGGCCACGGCGGGGACGGCTGGGGCCGGGCCTTCGATGGCTTCGACCTGAGCGGCATGGGCGATGTCTTCGATTCCTTCTTCGGCGGCAAGGGCACCCGCGGCCGGCAGGCCCCTGTCCGCGGTGCCGACCTCCGCCTCCGTCTCACCTTAACCTTCGAGGAGGCCGTCTTCGGCGCGGAGAAGGAGGTCACCATTCAGCGCACCGAGAACTGTACCCTGTGCCATGGTAACGGCAGCCAGCAGGGAACCCAGCCCTCCCGGTGCCCCACCTGCGAGGGATCGGGGCAGGTGCGCCGGATGCAGCGCAGCCTTTTTGGCCGCTTCGTCAATGTCGCCACCTGTGAGCAATGCCATGGGGAAGGCAGTGTCATCACCGACCCCTGCCCCCAGTGCCACGGCACCGGCCGGGAACGCCATCAGCGAAAGATCATGCTGAGCATTCCCCCCGGGGTGGATAACGACTCTCAGATCCGGCTCACCTCCGAGGGGGAGGCGGGAAGCCGGGGCGGCCAGCCGGGGGACCTCTATGTCGTCCTCTCCGTGCGTGCCCACAAGGTCTTCCACCGAGATGGGGATGACATCCTCTATGATCTACCCGTGAATTTCGCCCAGGCCGCCCTGGGTGCCGATATCAAGATAAACACCCTGGATGGCCCCTACACCCTCCACATGCCCCCGGGGGTCCAATCGGGCAGGGTGATCCGGCTGAAGGACAAGGGGGTCCCCCACCTGAGGGGGGGCGGCCGGGGGAGCCAGCTGGTCCGGGTCGTGGTGGTCACCCCTCAGGACCTGGATGAAAAACAGCTCAGCCAGTTCCAGGAGATGGCCAAGGGCATGGGCAAAGCCACCATGCCCCGGGAGGCGGAGAAGGGTTTCTTCGACCGGATCAAGGATGCCTTCAGTGGCGCGGATTGAGGATGGCGGCCCGGCTCCACAGTGGCTGGAAATTAAGGCCACGGTGGACCGGGAGACAGTGGACGACATCGCCGCCGTCATGGGGCGCTTTGGCCAGGGCGGAGCCGTCATCGAGGAGGACCCATCGCCCCGGGGCCCACAGCAGGATGGGGACCTCACAGTCAAGGTCTACCTCCCCGTGGATGGCTCCCTGCCCCGGGAGAAAGCCCAACTCCTGGAGGCCCTGGGCCACCTCTCCCTGATCTGTCCCATCCCCATCCAGGAGCAGACCCTGTCCCAGGCGGACTGGTTGAAGGCCTGGAAAGCCCTTTTCACCGCCAGGCGGGTGGGGAAAAGGCTGGTCATCAAGCCCCCGGGGCAGGGCTATCGGGCCCGGGACGGGGACGTTATTATCGAGATCGACCCCGGTATGGCCTTCGGCACCGGACTTCACCCCACCACCCAGCTGTGCCTCCAGGAGCTGGAGAGGGGGCTCAGCCCCGGCGCGGAGGTCCTGGACCTGGGGACCGGCTCCGGCATCCAGGCCATCGCCGCCGCCAGGCTGGGGGCGGGCAGGGTCCTGGCCCTGGATACCGACCCCGAGGCGGTGACGGCTGCCCGGGCCAATATCCTGGCCAACGGCCTGGACGCGGTGATAAAGGTTGAGCCGGGGACCATCCCTCACCCCGGCGCCACCGGCCCCTTTGACCTGGTGGTGGCCAACATCACGGCCGGGGTGATCGGGGAGAAAGCCGAGAGCCTGGTGGGTGCCCTCAAGCCCGGGGGGACACTGATCGCCGGGGGCATCCTGGCCGACCGCGTGGGGGAGGTAGGAGCCAGGCTGGGCGGGGCGGGGGGAAGGGTCATCCGAAGGCGCTCCCGGGGCGACTGGCGAACCCTGGTGGTAACATCCGAAATCCACCCGAGGGAGGCGAAAACATGACGGGAAAGGCAGCGGTCTTCACCAAACCCGGTGTGCCCATGGAGATCAAGGACCTCCCCATCCCGGAAGTGGAGCCGGGAGCCATGCTGATAAAGGTCTCCCTGGCCAACATCTGCGGCTCCGATGTTCACATCTGGGAGGGGACCTTCCCCTGGGGGGCCGGGGACCAGCCCAGGGTCATCGGCCACGAGATGGTGGGCAGGGTACACAAACTGGGGCCCGGCGTAAGCACCGACTCCATGGGTCAGCCCCTGCAGGAGGGCGACCGGGTGGTATATTGCTATTTCAAGCCCTGCGGCCAGTGCTATGTCTGCCTCCATGGCAGCCCCGCGGCCTGCCCCCAGACCCTGGTATCCCTGGCCCGCTCCTGCGAGGAGCACCCCTATTTTACCGGGGCTTTTGCCGAATACTACTACCTCAGTCCCGGCCAGATGGTGCTCAAGGCGCCCGACAGCCTCTCCGACGAGGTGCTGGCTCCCCTTAACTGCGCCCTGTCCCAGGTGGTGTTCGGCTTTCATCAGGTGGGCATCACCCTGGGGGACGCCGTGGTCATCCAGGGGGCGGGGGGCCTGGGCGTCTACGCCACCGCCGTGGCCCGGGACATGGGGGCCGGGACCATCATAGTCATCGAGCAACACGCCGAGAGATTGAAGCTGGCCGAGAGCTTCGGCGCCGATCACGTTATAGACATCAAGGAGTTGTCCAGCTCCCGGGAGCGCATCAGCCAGGTGAGAAGACTGACCGGCGGCCGGGGGGCCGATGTGGTGGCCGAATTCACCGGGGTCCCCCAGGCGGTGCCCGAGGGCATAACCATGACCCGGGCGGGCGGGAAGTACCTGTGGGTGGGAAATATCAATGTGGGCCAGACCATAGAGCTGGACCCCTCCCGGATCGTGCTCAGCAACAGGACCATAGTTGGGGTCGGCTCCTACGATCCCTGGGCCGTTCCCGCGGCCCTGGGATTCCTGGAGAGAACTCGGGACAGGTACCCCTACGACAAGATCATCTCCCACAAGTTCAAGCTGCAGGACATAAACCAGGCCTTCGAGCAGGCGGCCGCGGGTAAGGTCACCCGGGCCACCATAGTCCCCTGACTATCTGCCGGTCGGCGGAGGGGCGGGCGAGGACTGCCAGGGGAGCTCCCTCCCCCCTCTCAGCCCCATGAGGTCGGCGGCGGCCCGGCGGGGGTCCAGGCCCTCGAAGAGTACCCGGTATATGAGCTCGGCTATGGGCATCTCCACCCCCAGCCGCCGCGCCACGTCCCGGGCCGCCCGGGTGGTGGCGACCCCCTCGGCCACCTCCCGCATGGTGTCCGTAATCTCAGACAGGGGACGCCCCCCGGCCAGCTCCATTCCCACATAGTGATTTCGGCTCAGGGCACTGGCGCAGGTGACTATCAGATCGCCCCAACCGGCCAGCCCTGAGAAGGTATGGGGCTTGGCCCCCATAGCCACCCCCAGGGACGTGATCTCGTCCAGACCCCGGGTCATGAGGGCTGCCTTGGCGTTGTCGCCGTATCCCAGCCCATCGGCGATGCCCGCCCCCAGGGCAACGATATTCTTGAGGGCCCCCCCCAACTCCACCCCCACCACATCGGTGTTGGTATAGACACAGAAGCTGGGTGTGGTCAGGAGCTTCTTCACCCTTTGGGCCACAGCCTCGTCCTTCGCGGCCACCACCGTAGCCGCCGGAAGCCTGCGGATGATCTCCCTGGCCAGATTGGGTCCGGAGAGGACACAGAAGCGGGAGTCCAGGCCGGGCCCGGCCTCCTCGGCGATCACCTCAGACATCCGCTTGCCCGTATCCGCCTCCAGGCCCTTGGCGGCGCTGAGCACCAGGGACCCCTCCCCCAGGTGCCCCGCCACCAGCCTCATATTGCCCCGCATGGTCTGCGCGGGCACCGCCAGGATCACCAGGGCCGCACCCGCCACCGCCTCCTCCATGGAGCCGGTGGCCTGGAGGCGCGCCGGAAAGGGCACCCCGGGCAGGCTGGCCGCGTTCTGCCGTACGCGGTTCAGCTCCCGTGCCTCCTCCGGAGTTCGCGTCCAGAGCTTCACGCCCGTACCCTTGCGGGCCAGCATGATCCCCAGGGTGGTCCCCCAGGTGGTATTGCCGATAATGGCCACGTTAGCCATGGTTCCCCTTCACACCCTCCGGTCCGCCGCCTGCCCCAGCTTTCGCTCCTGCCCCATCCGGAGCCGGGAGATGTTATCCCGGTGCTGAAATACGATCAAGCCGGCCATGGGGCCGGCATATAGAAAGAGCCACAGAGGCTGCCAACCCATGACCACCAGGACCAGGACGACCAGGGCCGCGCCCACCGATCCCAACATAGAGCCCAGAGACACATAGCGAGATAGCGCGATGATCCCCACCCCCAGGCCAAAGGCCAACAGCCCGATAGGCCAGGACAGGGCCGTGAGCCCTCCCAGGGAGGTGGTCACGCCACGGCCGCCCCGGAACCTGAGAAAGACAGGCCAGTTGTGCCCGGCGATGGCCACCAGGCCCACCCCCACCGCCGCCAGCTCGGCGTCCAGGAACAGCCGGGCCAGCAGCACCGCCCCCGCCCCCTTGGCCAGGTCGGCCAGGAAGACGACTACCCCCGCCCAGGTCCCGACGGTGCGCTGGACATTGGTCGCCCCCATTCTGCCGCTGCCATATTCCCTGACATCGACCCCTCGGGACAGCCGCCCGATGATGAACCCAAAGGGGATGGCCCCCAGAAGATAGGCCGCAAGGAACACCCCCGCGTATTGGAGGGCCATTCAGCCCTCTCTCCTCGCCTTGAAGAGCAGACGGAGGGAGGTGCCCTGGAAGCCAAAGGCCTCCCGCAGCTGGTTCTCCAGGTAGCGCCGGTAGGAGAAGTGGAGGAGCTTGGGATTGTTGACAAAAAAGATAAAAGTGGGCGGATTGACCTGGGGCTGGACGACATGGAGGATATTGAGCTTCTTGCCACCTATGGCCGGGGGATGGTGGGCGGCCACCGCCTTCTGAATGACATTATTGAGCTCAGGGGTAGATGGGCGCTTCAGCCTCTCGCTGTACACCTGCTGAACGGCGGGGACAATGCCCCCCACCCCGGAGCCCGTCTTGGCCGAGGTGAACAACACGGGCACATGGGGCATGAACCGGAGCCGGCGGCGGACCTCCTCCCGGTATCCTGCCTCGTCCCCGTCCTCCACCAGGTCCCACTTATTGACCACCAGCACCACCCCTTTGAAGGCCTCGTAGGCATAACCCACGATATGCAGGTCCTGGGCGGGCATCACCTCCTCGGCCTCGGTGACCAGGACAACGACATCGGCCCGGCCGATGGCCCGGAGGGCGCGGATGACGCTATAGTGCTCAACCCCCACCTCCACCCGGCCCCGCCTCCGGATGCCGGCGGTATCGATAAGGAGGAGACGGTGTCCGTCGTATTCATAGATGGTGTCGATGGCATCGCGGGTGGTGCCGGGAATCTCACTGACCAGGGCCCTTTTCCGGCCCAGGATGGAATTGAGCAGCAGGGATTTGCCCACGTTGGGCCGGCCCACGATGGCCAGCCTCAGCATCTCCGTCTCCTCCTCCCCCCCCTCCTCCTCCCCCGACGGGGGCAGCAGGGCCACCACGCTCTCCACCAGCTCATAGATGCCCCGGCCGTGATGGGCGCTTATGGAAATGGGGTTGCCGATACCCAGCTCATAGAACTCCACCGCCGCCTCCCGGAGCTTGGGGCTTTCGGTCTTATTAACCACCAGCACCAGGGGCCTGTCCAGGCGCCGGAGCCTTTCGGCAATCACCCAATCGGCGGGCACCAACCCCTGGCGCCCGTCCACCAGGAAAATAATGACATCGGCCTCCGACATGGCCGTCTCTATCTGCTCCTTGACCCCGCGGCCGATTCCCGTGGAGGGCTTCGGCTCCAGGCCGCCGGTATCCACCAGGGTCAACTCACCCCCCTCCCAGGACATGTCGCCATAGACCCGGTCGCGGGTGGTTCCCGGCAGGTCCTCCACGATGGCCGTGGGCCGGCCCACCAGCCTGTTGAACAGGGTGGACTTGCCCACATTGGGCCGGCCCACGATGGCGACGATGGGTTTGTTCATCTTCCGCCCAAAAGCTCGGCCAGGAGCGCCTTCTGAACATGAAGCCGGTTCTCCGCCTGGTCGAAGACCACCGATTGCGGCGAGTCCAGGAGCCCGTCGGCGATTTCCTCCCCCCGGTGAGCGGGCATGGGATGCATGAAGATGGCGTCCTTGCCCGCCAGAGCCAAAAGCGCCGCATCCACCTGATAGCCCGAGAAGGCCTGACGGCGTTGGGCCGTCTCCTCCTCCTGTCCCATGGAGGTCCAGACATCGGTATAGACCACATCCGCCCCCGCCACCGCCCTCTGCGGCTCCGTCATAACCTCGATCCTGGCCCCGTTCCGGGAGGCCAGCTCCCCGGCCCGGCTCAATATTTCGTCCCGAGGCCCATAGCCCGGCGGTCCCGCCATGCGGAAATCCATCCCCAGAAGGGCCGCGCCCAGCATCAGGCTGTGGGCCACATTGTTGCCATCGCCCACATAGGCCAGGCTCACCCCCGAGGGCCCACCCTTCCTCTCCTGGATAGTGAGGAAATCGGCCAGCGCCTGGCAGGGGTGTTCATCATCGGTGAGGCCGTTGATCACCGGCACGCCGGCATGTTGGGCCAGCTCCCGGGCGGATTCCTGGGAGAAGGTGCGGACCACGATGCCATGCACATACCGCCCCAGCACCCGGGCCACGTCGGCGATGGGTTCCCGCCGGCCCAGCCCTACCTCCGCCTGGGAGAGATAGATAGCCCGCCCTCCCAGTTGATACATGGCCGCTTCGAAGCTGACCCGGGTACGCAGAGAGGGTTTCTCAAACATCAGTGCCAGCAGCTTCCCCTCCAGTATCCGGCTCTCTCCCCCCCCCTTTAGCTCCCCGGCCCTGGCCAGCAGGTGGAGGACCTCCGGGCCGGTGAGATCGGCTACAGAAAGCAAGTGCCTGGTCCCCAGCCTGTCCAGTGTCCGGGCCATCAGGGCTCGATTCCCACAATCTGGTAGCGGAAGGTCCCCACGGGAGCAGCCACCTCCACCACCTGGCCCGGCTCCTTGCCCAGAAGGGCCTGGCCCACCGGGGAAGCCACCGATAGCTTTCCCTGGGCCAGATTCGCCTCGGTGGGGTCCACCAGGGAATAGCGAAGGTCCTCCCCGGAGGCCAGGTCCCGAAGCTGGATAATACTGCCCAGCTCCACCTCCAGGGCTCCTGTATGATGCTCCACCACCACCGCCGACTCCAAAATGGCCTCCAGGTCCCGGATCCGGGACTCCGTCTGTCCCTGGTATTCCCTCATGGCATCCAGGGGGGCATTTTCCCGAAAGTCTTTATCGGCGGCCGCCAGGCGCAGCCCGTCGGCGATATGGGGCCGTTCCTTCCTCAGATTGTCCAGTTCGGTCTGGAGTTCGGCATAGCCCTGAGAGGAAAGGGACGCCGTGGAGGTTTTCCTGGTCGCCGCCTTGGCGGTCCACTTGATCTTGGCCCTGGATTTCGACCTGGGAGCCGCCTTTTTTACCCGAAGATGGACCCCCAGATTGGCCGCGGTCAACCCCTCTTTCTTGACATAGGTGAGGAAGGTCCGGACCGGTTCCAGCACCTTCGCCACATCGACTCCGGTGGAAGCCACCCGCTCGGCATAGTTGCCAACCTCGGGTACGGCCATCTGGCTTATCGGCTTGTCCCACCCATACCAGCGCGTGAACCGGCTGACCTCCTGCTGGCTGGCTTCCCTTGCCCCGGGAGCCAGCGCGGCCAGGAACCGGGTGGCCACCTCCCCCAGGCTGATATTATTTTGAGGACTTGTCATATCTATCTCCTTGCTCTGATATTTTAGGCTCCAGGGCCCAACCTGTCAACGGACACCGCCGGTAGCTTCCCATTCCTCCTCCGCGGTGTTACAATGGCTTACTATTATGAGCATTGTCGAACAGATGCGGCTATTCATGGAACCGCGCTCGCTGGCCTTCATCGGCGCCTCCCGCAAATCAGCCAAGGATGAGGATATCAACCCGGTGGAGTGTCTCATCACCTCCGGTTACCCGGGAAAGATTTACCCGGTGAACCCCAACTCCACCGAGGTCCTGGGCCTGCGCAGCTACCCCAATATCGGGGACGTGCCCGGTGAGGTGGACATGGCGGTGATCAGCCTGCCCCGGGAGCTGATCCCTCAGACGGTCCGGGAGTGCACGCAGAAGGGCATACGGGCCATTATCATCTACACCATGGGCCTGTCCGATAGCGCCGATGAGCTGGGCACCACCCTCCAGAAGGAGGCGGTAAGGATCGCCCGGGAGGGGGGGGCTCGCATCGTGGGCCCGAACACGTTTGGCGTAATCAACACCCCCGCCAAATTGAACACCTACTGGGCTCCCATGTATGCGGATAAGGCACTGCCCCTGGGTGCCGCCTGCCAGTCGGGGATCTTCAGCTACAGGTCATGGCCGGACCCGCCCCCGGGGGGGCAGAGAATGGCGGGGAAGGTCCTGGACCTGGGCAACCAGAGCGATATCGATTTTGCCGATATCCTGGAATACTACGAGGCCGATCCCGACACCAGGGTTATCTTTCTCCACATGGAGCACCTCACGGATGGTCGCCGATTTATCGAGGTGGCCAGCCGGGTGTCCCGGAAAAAACCCATCCTGGTCCTCAAGGTGGGCAGCACCGAGGAGGGGGCCCGGATGGTGGCCTCCCACACCGGGGCGCTGGCGGGCAGGGATGAGGTCTACGACGCCGCCTTCCGGCAGAGCGGCGTCATTCGCGTCAGGGACATGGACGAGATGGAGGACCTGACCAGGGCCTTTCTGAACCTGCCCCTGATGAAGGCCAGGGGCGCCGCCATCCTGAGCCACGTGGGGGGCATCAAAGGCATCGGCACCGATGCCCTGGTCAAGAATGGCCTGGAGGCGGCCCAGCTTCATCCCCGGACCCTCGCCCAGATCCAGGATATGTTCCCCCCCTGGGCCCCGCCGGGCAATCCCCTGGATAGCTGGCCGGCCGGCATGGTGCACGGATACCTGGAGAGCTCGGAGCGCCTGGCGCACGCGTTGCTGGCGGACGAGAATGTAGGCGGCATGCTGTTCGTGGTGTGGACCGTGTCCCGCACCGAGTACCATTTTTGGGACGCCTCCAAGATCATCATGGAGGCCGCCGACAAATTCCCCGACAAGCCGATCTGCGTCTGGGGCTACGGGCCCGATTCCAACGACTGGAGAGCAGCCATAGAGGGAAAAGCGGGTACCCTCTGGTACCCCACCCCGGCGCGAGCCGCCCGTGCCCTGGGCGCCCTTCACCGGCGCTGGAGATTCCTTAACGAACCCCGGTAGCCGCCCGTCTCCAGGGCAAAAATCCCCATTGACACTGTGCCCCCCATGAGAGACAATGGATTATTGGCACACTCAAGGAGGTAGTACCTGATGTTTCTCCATGAGTATATCACCACCAAGGTCATCACTGTCCCCCCCGATACCCTGCTCCACGATGCCGAGAGGATCATGAAGGACAACAACATCCGCCGCCTGCCGGTAGTGGAAAAGGGCAAGCTGCTGGGACTGGTGACCCGGGACAGGCTCAGGGAAGTATCCCCGTCCCCCGCCACCTCACTGAGCGTCTGGGAGCTGAACTACCTCATCTCCAAGATCAAAGTGGGGGACATAATGCAGAAGGACGTGGTCACCTTCCCCCCCGATACCACGGTGGAGGAGGCAGCCACCCTTTGCCAGAAGCGGGGGATCGGCACCCTGCCCGTGGTGCAGGATGACAAGCTGGTGGGCATAGCCACCACCACCGATCTCTATAACATCCTGGTGCAGGTGCTGGGCTTTGGCAAGCCCGGAATGCGCTTTCACCTCTTTTCCTGCGAGGGGGGAGAGCCCCTGAAGACGGCCATCGACGCCATTCACAGCCATGGCGGCAGCATCCAGAGCATGTTCCAGGTGACGCCCCCGGGGACCAAGCGGACGGATACCATCATCCGCACCAATGTGGTTGATGCCACACAGATCGTCCAGGAGCTCCGGGCCGGAGGCTGTGAGCTGGATGTGAGGAGCCACTAAGCGGGGGAGTCGGGGTCCCCGTCATTACGGCCCCGTCGAAACCTACTCCCCGCCGGGCTGGCGGCGCCGCTGAATAAAGGCCGCCAGGACGATCAATAACCCCCCCAGGAGGATGCTGACAAACACCTTGAAGAGCCTGAGTATATCCATGTTCAGGAAGAAGGCAAAGGTGAAGATGCCGGCGATACAGGCGAGGCCGTAGGAGACGACATAGGCCCTGATCTGCCTCCCCTTTACCACCCGGTAAACGAGCCAGCCCATGAAGCCCAACGAAGCCAGAACGGCGACAGCGGTCAGCACCGGTTCACCACCCCATACTCTCCAGGTACTTGCCCAGGAAGGCGAAGGTGCCCACCATCAGGAGCAGTGAGACCAGCTTCCAGGCCTCGGACAGGAACCTCACGTACTCCGCCGCCAGATAACCGACACCGGCCAGGCAGAAAAGTATCCCGAAACCGAATAATATATGTTCCAGTCTCATACTGTCCTCAAGGCCCCCCGGGCAATCTCGCCGGCGGGGGGATTTTAATGGGGCCGTAATAGCCCACGTGTCCCACTATTTTCCGTTCCACCCCGCCCCGGTTGACGATCACGGAGTACTCAAATCCCTGCTCGGGGACCACGCCGGTGGGACTGAGCCGGGCGGGTTCCAGCTCCCACTCCACCACCGCGGTGCCGAAGGGCGCTACCACGATCGTCTCCGAGAGCACATCGAGCACCTTTTCCCGGTTTTGCCACAGGGATACGGCCACAGGGGCGGAATAATACGAAAACCGGCGGTTGTTCACCTCATAGCGAAAGGACACCTTTTCTTCCCCCCGCGACGATATCTGATGCCAGGCCCTGGCCGGCGTCAGCCAGGTCTCCGGCTCTATCACCTGTTCCCGTTCGCCGGCGGCTATATAAACGGTGTCATAGACACCCATATAGCCCTTGACCATAAATACCGCTATCAGGCCGAAAAAGCAGGCCAGAGTTAGAACTAAATATAGATTTCGCCGCCGATTTGCCATGCATCCTTCATCTTACCACCGCTGCCCCGCTGTGGGCGCTCCGTAAAAATGATACGCCCGGGGGAATCCGGCTGTCAAGGACGATTTTTGACACCCCCGGACCCCTTTGATACAATATATAGTAACCCAACCTGCGAGAGGCGCCGACCGATGACCCGTTTTCAGGAAATCCTCCAAAACCGCCATGACTATGCCCGGGAGTGGAAGGCCAGGACAGGGGGGAAGGTGGTGGGCTTCTTTTGCACCTGGCTGCCCGAGGAAATAGTCTATGCCGCGGGCATCCTCCCGGTCCGCATCCTGGGCAGCCATGAGCCCCAGGACGTGGCCGAGCGCCACATTTCCAGCATGTACTGCCCCCTGTGCCGCGACTGCCTCTCCCAGGGCCTCCTGGGCAGGTATGACTACCTGGATGGCATTATCGCCCCCTTCTCCTGCCTCCATATCCGCCAGACCTTCGCCAGCTGGAAGCTCCATATTCCCATCGAATACAGCTACTACCTCTACGTGCCCACCATCGGGCACCGGGCCCGGGCCAGGGCCTTCTGGGTAAAGGAACTGGTCAAATTCAAGGCCTCCCTGGAGGAGTGGACGGGCCGGGCCATAACCGATGACGACCTGGACGGGGCCATAGAGGTGTATAATACCCACCGCCGTCTCCTCCGGGAGGTCTACGACCTCCGAAGGGCGGACCACCCCCCGTTCACCGGCACCGAGTGCATGGAGATGGTGGTCTCCAGCCAGCTCAGCGACAAGGCCGATCACAACCCCCTGCTCCGGGCCGCCCTGGAGGAGGACAGGGAGGGGATTGCCGAACCCGGAGCCCGCATCATGATCCTGGGCTCCGAGAACGACGATACCGAATTCGTCCGCCTCATCGAGTCCCTGGGGGCTACGGTGGTCATCGACGACCATTGCACCGGCAGCCGGTATTTCTGGAACTATGTCATGCCCCGGAAGGACAGGCTCTCGGCCATCGCCAGCCGCTACCTGAGCCGTCCCGCCTGCCCGGCCAAGGATATCACCCTGGAGCGGAGGCGTTTCCAGCATATTCCCAAGCTGGCCAAGGACTTCGGGGCCCAGGGCGTTATCATGATCCAGCAGAAATTCTGTGACCCCCACGAGTTCGATATACCCCCCCTCATGAAGATCCTTAAGGAGAAGCTGGGCATCCCCAGCCTCCTTATCGAGATGGACACGGTGTGGCCGCTGGGCGTCTACCGCACCCGCCTGGAAACCTTCCTGGAGATGCTCGAACCCACCCTGGTCTAGGCGGAAATACAGGCCCGGTTAAGGGAACAGGCCCGGTTAAGGGAGCAGGCCCGGTTAAGGGAGCAGGCCCGGTTTAGGGAGGAAAATGGCACAGACCCGATATGAGACCCGGCCCCTGGAATGCTGGCAGAAGGCCAAGGAGCTGCGGACCAACTATTTCAAGTCCATCATGACCGCCAAAGAGGACGGCAAGCTCCTGGCCATGGTGGACAGCGGCAGTTTTCTGGAGCTGCCCGCCGGCCTGGGAGACTATGTGCCCTTCGAGGGACACCCCTATGCGGCCAGTGTGGGCGCGGACACCGCGTTCTCCGAGAAGTGTGTCGAGGCCGCCGAAAGCCGGGGGTTTGCCCGGGATATGTGCGCCTATACACGCAACTTCTGGGGCTCCATGTTCCTGAACCAGTACTACTACGGAGGGGAGTTCCCCAGGGGGGAATTTGCCGTCTGGAGGAGCGCCTGCGAGAGCGAGGGCAAGTTCTACCAGCTTGTCGCCGAATACATGGAGATTCCGGGCTTTGCCCTGGACTTTCCCCTCCTCCCCGGCCAGGAGAGCAACGAGGATGTGCTGGAATACGTGGCGGACCAGCTGGCCGATTGCATCAAGTGGATGGAGAAGGTCACGGGCAGGGAATACGATGACGAAAAGCTCCTTCAGGCAGCCCGGAACCACTTTGAGTCCACCCAGATCTGGGCGGAGATCTGCACCCTCAACAAGGCGGTGCCGGCCCCCCTGGACCAGAAGACCATCTATACCCTCTATTTCCCCAGCGTGGCCACCCGACACGAGCCGGAAACCCTGGCATTCTACAGGGCGCTCCGGGATGAGGTCAAGGACCGCGTGTCGGACCACATCGCCGCCGTGCCCGTGGAGCAGTGCCGGCTCTGGGACGACGGTATCCCCCCCTGGTACTTCCTCCGCCTCTATCGCTACCTGGAGCAATACGGGGTGGTGGTCCTGGGCTCCCAGTATACCTATGCCCTGCATGGGGCCTGGGAGGACTTCCCCGACGGCAGTTGGGGCCCGGCCCGGCTGCCCCAGGAGCGGGGCATGCCCATGAAAACCCGCCATGATATCCTCAGGGCCATAGCCCTCTGGTATGAAGAAAAGCCCATGCTCCGGGCGATGGCCATGCCCGATATCAAGAGCCGCCAGCTGCTAAGGATCGTTCAGGACTGGCACGCCGAGGGAATGATTATGCACGCCAACCGGGGGTGTCCCGGGCTCAATTTCGGTCAGATGGAGAACCGCCTGGCCATGCAGAGCGCCGGCATCCCCGTCATCGAGTATGAAGGCAACTCCGCCGACAAAAGGGAGCTCTCCGAGGCCCAGGTCCTGGACCGGCTGGACGGCTTCATGGAGAGCCTGGGAATCAAAAAGCTGCCCCTCTAGCCGGGCCCCTGCCCCACGGATTACCCCAGGCGGGCCGTATTCCGCCGGTAAAAGTAGGCGAAAGACCAGTCCAGGGCCACGCTCAGCTTGTTCCGAAATCCCGTCAGCTTCCCCAAATAATATATCCGCCATAATAGCCAGGCGGCCAGACCATCGAAGGCCCAGCCCCCGACCTGGGCAACCGCCGCATTTCTGCCCATGGAGATCAATTCCCCCCTATATCTGTACCTCAGGGGCTGCCGGGGCTCTCCCCGGAGGTCCCTGGCGATGTTTTGAGCGCAGGCCAGCCCCTGCCGGACCGCTATCTGCCCTGTGGGGGGGAAGGGCCCCGTACGTCCCTGGCCCCGGCCCTCCTGCAACAGATAGGCGCAGTCTCCGGCGATATAGACGCCCTCCTGCCCCGGGACCTCCAGGTTCCGGTCCACCAGAATGCGCCCGTCGGGCGCCCTGTCCAGGGGCAGCCCTTCCACCAGGGAGACAGGCTTCACCCCCGCTACCCACACCACGGTGTGGGAGGGTATGGAAAGGCCCCCGGCGGTCTGCACGCCCTCGGGCCCAAACCCGGCCACCGGGGTATCGAGCATCACCTCCACTCCCATAGAGCCCAGCCTCTTCAGGGCCACGTCCTGTAGCTTCGGGTCCATGCCGGCAATGATGGCGCCCCGCGCCTCCAGCAGGAATACCCGGACCTCTCCCGCGGGTATGGTGGGGTAGTCCCGGGGCATAACCTTGCGCACGAAGTCCTGTATCGAGGCGGCAAGCTCGACCCCGGTGGCCCCGCCCCCCACCACCACGAAGCTCAGGAGCCGGCGCCGGCGCCGGCCATCCCCTTCCAGCAGCGCCGCCTCATAGCTATCCACCAGGCGGTTATGGATGGCGACGCTGTCTCCCAGGGTCTTTAAGGGAAGGGCGCCCCCCTCCTCTCCCGCCAGGCCGAAGTAGTTCGTGGTGCTGCCCAGGGCTATCACCAGGCGGTCCCACGGGAGGTCGCCGTCGTCGGTGGCCACCGTTTTCCCCCGGAGGTCGATACCCGTCGCCCGGCTTTCCCTGAAGTCGATGCGTTTTCCCCGGATGAGAGAGCGTACCGGAAAGGAGATGTGCCCCGGCTCGATCCCCCCGGTGACCACCTGATAGAGAAGGGGCTGGAACAGATGGTAATTGTGCTGGTCCACCAGGGTTATCTCCACACCCGGTGTGTCCCCACAAGACCTCTCCAGCTCCAGGGCCGCGCTGAGCCCCGCGAAGCCGGCCCCGAGGATGACCACCCTCATGGCAGGCGGGCTTTCTTGG
>JAZFUS010000303.1:0-8842 GCA_036447315.1 Dehalococcoidia bacterium | reverse complement strand
GAGAACGCCCCGGCCAACAACCAGATAATGCGGGACCAGGGCACCGCCGCCGTGGTCCGCTACCTCAACCGCAAGGGCGGGCTGCCCACCAACAACTTCCAGCTGGGTTCCATCGAGGGGGCCGATAACATAACCGGCGAGGCCATGAACAACACCATACTGGTGGGGCGGAGAAGCTGCTACGCGTGTCCCGTCCAGTGCAAGCGGGAGGTGAAGGTGGATGAGCCATTTATCGTCGACCCCCGCTACGGCGGCCCCGAGTATGAGACCATTGCCGCCCTGGGGTCCAACTGCGGAATCAACGACCTCAAGGTTATCGCCAAGGCCAATGAGATGGTCGCCGCCTACGGCATGGACAGCATCTCCTGCGGAGGCGCCATCGCCTTCGCCATGGAGTGCTTCGAGAGGGGCCTCCTCACCAGGGCGGATACCGGGGGCGTGGACCTCCGCTTCGGCAACGCACCGGCGATGCTGGAGATGGTGGAGCAGATCGCCCAGCGCCGGGGCCTGGGGGCCAGGCTGGCCGAGGGCGTGGCCCGGGCCGCCAGAGAGATCGGGCACGGGGCCGAGGAGTTCGCCCTCCACGTCAAGGGCCTGGAGATTCCCATGCACGAGCCCCGCTGGAAGCAGGGCATGGGCATAGGTTATGTCATGTCACCCACGGGGGCCGACCACTGCCACAACATACATGACTCCTCCTACGCCGTCCCGAACCCGGTGCTGGAGGACATGCAGGCCCTGGGCAATTTCGAGCCCCTGCCCGTCGATGACCTTTCCCCGGCCAAGATGCGGCTGGTGTCCGCTAACGCCCGGTGGATACACTTTTTGAACTCCGCCGTCTGCTGCTACTTCGTGATGATGGGCGGCCGGGTGGGGTTTCAGCGGGTGTCCGAGCTGGTCAACTCGGTCACCGGCTGGGATACCAGTGTCTCCGAGCTGATGAAGGTGGGGGAAAGGTCCGACAACCTGGCCCGGGCCTTCAACCTCAGAGAGGGCCTCACCCCCGAGGACGACAACCTGCCCCAGCGCTTTTTCGCGCCCCATGCGTCGGGACCCCTGGAGGGGGTGGCCCTGGACCCCGAAGCCTTCCGCCAGGCCCGGGAGTCCTATTACGACATGGCCGGCTGGCCGGGGGGCAGGCCCTCCCCCGCCAAGCTGAGCGAGATGGGGATCGACTGGGCGGCCCCGTAATCGAAGGGGACCGGGCGGGGACCTATCCCCGCTACATGGAGTCGATGGTGTCGCCCATGTTCCCCGGGTGTTCCACCAGCTCGATCATAAACCCGTAGGTGTCCTTGGGGTGAAAATGGGCCTCCCGTATCCGCCCCACCGTGGCCCGGCTCACCAGCCGGAGACCCCGGCCCTCCATCTCGGCCACGGCGGCATCTATGTCATCCACCTTGAAGGAGAGGGCGTGGACCCCCTCCCCCCGGTCCCTCAGGAACTTGCCGATAGGTCCGTCCGGGGATGTCGCCTCCATGAGCTCGATCACCGTGGAGCCCACCTGGATGAACTGAAACCGGAAACCGAATTCCGGCTCCTCCTTGACCGGAGCCCCCCGGCTCTCAAATAGCCCCATAAAGAACCGGGACGCCTTGTCCAGGTCCTCGACTACAATATGTATGTGGTCCACTCCCAGGGATTTCATGGCTTGCCTCCCCAATTCGATTTGCCCGCGTCAGATCAGGCCCTCTGCTTTCAGCTTTTCCGTTACCTGGGCCGTGAGCTGGTTGCGCTGGATCTTGCCCAGGGCGGTTCGGGGGATATGCTCTGTTATCTCCAGCCTCTCCGGCAGCTTGAAGGTGGCCACACTTCCCCGGAGGAAGGAGACCAGGTCCTCCAGCTCCACCGTTTCCCCGGCCTTCGGGATGACAAAGGCGCAGCTCCTCTCCCCCAGCCGGGGGTCGGGCATACCCACGATGGCCACCTCGGCCAGCTTGGGGTGAGGGATGAGCAGGTCCTCGATCTCCTGAGGGCTGATGTTCTCCCCGCCCCGGACGATGATCTCCTTCTTGCGGCCCACGATCCGCAGCCGCCCGTCCCCATCCACATAGCCCAGGTCGCCCGCATTGACGAAGCCCTCGGCGTCCACCACGGCCCGCGTGCGCTCCTCGTCGTGATAGTAGCCGCTGAACGTCTGGGGTCCCCGGAAGCTGATGAGGCCGCGCTCCCCCTGCTTTACCTGCAGGCCGTCCTCGCCGACGATCTTCAACGTGGCGAAGGGGTAGGGGGTGCCCACCGTCTCGGCGATGGCCTCCGGGGGGTAGTCCAGCTCCGTCTCCACCGCCAGCCCCTCCGACGCCCCGTATATGGCGCTGACCCGCAGGCCCAGGGCCATGAGTTGCCGGACCACCACCGCGGGACAGGCGGCGCCCCCCGACGCCATGACGCAGCCCTTGGGGAAGTCGTATTTCTCGACATTTGGCAGGTCCACCAGGCCCTTGAGGACGGCGGGCGGGGCCGCCACCTGGGTGACCCTGTCCTGCACTATGGTCTCGGCCACCCCGGCGGGGTCGAACTTATCCCGGAGCACCACCGTGGCCCCGGCCACCAGCAGGGGGGCCATCAGCCCGTCGTCGATACCGAAAGAATGGGTCAGGGGCACCGCGGGGTAGACTATATCATCGGAGACCATCCGCTTCTTCTGCGCGTGGCCGTAGCCGATGGCCCACAGCATATTGGCGGAGCGCATGACCCCCTTGGGGGCCGCCTCCGTCCCCGAGGTGAAGACGATAAAGCTCAGCTCATTGGGGTCCGGCTTGATCCGGTCCAGCTCCCGGGCGTGGTCCCCGTCCCCCGGGCCCTGCGCCAGCATGTGGCTCAGGGAGGTCGCCCCGGGGGTGACCGGGTCGCCCACCACCAACAGGTGCCGGAGGCCGGGCAGCTGGGGGCGAATCTCCTCGATCATGGCCGGGAAATCGAAACCCCCGAACCCGGAGGGCACGATGATGCCCGCCGCCTCGGTGAACGACAGGATATACTCCATCTCCCGGCGGCGGTAGAGGGGAAGCACGGGGATGAAGACCAGGCCCATGCGATGAGCGGCCAGGAAGCAGACGATATTCTCCCACCAGTTGGGAAGCTGGCAGGCCACCCTGTCCCCCGGCCGGAGCCCGATGCCGAGAAGGCCCGCCGCCAGCCTGTTGACCAGCCGGTACACCTCCCGGTAGCTCAGGCGCTGCCCCCGGTCGATGATGGCCGTCTTCTCCGGGTTCTCCTCCACCCTCAACAGGAACTCATCGATCAGGGGGTGCTTGAGCCACGCCCCCCGGGAGGTATAGTCCGCTATCGTTTCCGGGGTGACCAACGTCTCCGCTGCCATCTTTGTAAGCCTCCCTCCCCACCTTGGTTTTTCCGGTTTTTTGCTATGTTACGCCGCGGTCGCGGGCGGCGTCAAGGACTCGGTTGACAGGGGAATGAGCGCAGTGTAGGCTTTCCTGAGCGGGAAGGGCCGGGTCCTGGAGAGACACGTGGATGCATTGGAAGAGCTTTTACAGGGGTTTTTAGCCCGGGAGCTGCCGCGGGCCCGGGGGTTGTCGGTGAGCGCCCCGGAGAGGCTGGTGGGGGGCTTCTCCCGGGAGCACTGGGGCTTCGAAGCCCTGTGGCGGGAGGACGGCCATCCGGTGAGGGTGGGGCTCGTCCTGAACCGGTCCGCCCCCGGAGGTCCGGTGGAAACCGACATGGAGAAGGAGTACCGGGTGCTGCGCTGCCTGGAGGGGAGCGGGCTGCCCTCCCCGCGCACCTACGGCCTGGACCGGGACGGCGGCTGCTTCGGCAGCCCCTCCTTCGTGGTGGAGAGGAAGGATGGCTCCCCCATCGATCCGCACCGCATGATGAAGAAAGCCCACCCCAAAACAAGGGGGTCCCTGGGCCGGCAGTTCGCGGACATCCTGGCCCGGATCCACGGGCTCGACTGGAAGCAGAGGGGGCTCGCCTTCCTGGGGGAGCCCGAGGGCAGCCCCGCCGCCCGGGAGCTGGCCTACTGGGAGGGTATCCTGGATCGCCACACCCTGGAGCCCGAGCCCATCATGGTGGAGGCCCTGCACTGGCTCCACAGCCACCAGCCCCCAACCCCCCGGATCACCCTGGTCCACGGCGATTACCGGCTGGAGAACTGTCTGCGCCGCGACGGCCGGATAACCGCTATCCTGGACTGGGAGCTGGCCCACCTGGGCGACCCGCTGGAGGATGTGGCCTGGGCCTGCCTGGACGCCTTCGCCGTCGACGGGCGGATGTCCGGGCTGATGGGCCGGGGGGAGTTCATAGGGCTATACCAGGAGCTCAGCGGGGTACCGGTGGCGGAGGACACCATAAAGTTCTATCAGGTCTTCGGCTGTGTCAAGCTGATAGGCATCTTTCAGACCTGGATCCATGGCTACTGCCGGGGCGAGTCCCGGGATGTGACCGCCGCCTGTGTCCGTATCGACGTGCAGCCCGTGCTCCTGCGGTCCATCATCGACCTCATTGGGCTCTGAACACGGGTGGACTCTGAACATGGGGGACTCTAACCACGGCTCACCCGGCCCGGTGTCGGCCCGGACGGGAACAAGCGAACTGGGAGGAATGTTATGTTAAGCCAAATGGATGACTTCCTGGTCCACCAGACCTATTCCACCCTGGACCACGTGGTTGACAGCGACCCCCGCTGGTACGAGCGATACTGGTTCCTCATCCACGACCGGGCCAGCGGGCTGAGCCTGGGGCAGGGGCTGGGGATCTATCCCAACATGAACGTCATGGACGGCTGGGCGATCGTGGCCCTGGAGGGCGCACAGCACAACCTCAGGGTCTCCCGGGAATTTGGGCATGACCGTGGAAACATCAATGTCGGCCCCCTGCACTCGGAGATTCTTGAGCCACTGCGCAAGTGGCACCTGGAGCTGGAGGAAAATCCCCAGGGATTCAGCTACGACCTGGAGTTCGAGGCCGCCTGTCCCCCCTATGAGCTCGACCCCCCTCACTTCCGCCGACGCCGCAATGCGGTGGAGACCAACATGTGCCACTTTGACCAGAGCGGCCGCTGCCGGGGGAAGGTGAGCGTGGGCGGGCGGACCTTCGAGCTCAAGGCCGATACCTGTTTCGCCGTTCGAGACCGCTCCTGGGGGGTGAGGTCCACGGTGGGCGGGCCCCAGGCCGCCGGCCAGTACTTCCCCGGCGCCTGGCCCAGCCCCCGGGGAAATTTCTGCGTCCTCCACCTCCCGGATTTCCACCTGGCCTACCTGGGCGGCCAGAGGGTGGACGGCACCCGGAGCTTTGCCGGGGGTATCGTCTACGGCTTCGACGATGAGCGCCCTCCCCAGAGGGTGACCGACGTGGAGCGCGACATACACTACGAGCGGGAGAGGTTCGTGGGAGCCGATATCATCGTTCACTCGGCCCACGAGGAGCCGCTACGGATATCCGTGAAGAGGCTCGACTGCGTCTACCTCCGGGGGGGGGCCTACGCCGGTATCGACGGCTACTACCAGGGGATGCCCCGGGGCCCCGAGCACCTGGAGGGCGAGACCTGGGACCTGAACGATATGGAGACCCTGAAGAAGATCGACGGCATCAACGACTTCGTGGTGGAATGCCGCCTGGGCGACCAGGTCGGATACGGGGTTTTTGAGCTCTATTATCAGCTATAGGCATTTATAGGAGACCGTTATGCGCCCGTCGATAAAGGAAATGCTGGCCGGAATGCACCACACCATGCAGCACGAGGTAATCCCCGAGCTGTCCTCCCCCCATGCCGCTCTCCAGGCTCGCGGTGTTGCCCGACTCCTGAAATACCTGGTGGATGGCTGGGACGGCTTTCAGCCCGCCCTGGAGGAGGAGAACCGCCGGGCACGGCAGCTCCTGCAAAGGGTATCGGGGTTCCTGGAGTCATCTCATCCCCGGAGTTTTTCGGGCCCGGCGCGCGAGTCGATAACCGCCGCCCTGGCATACCCCCGGGGCCGCACTTTGGAATCGCTGAACGAGTCAAACCTGAGGCTCCGGGCCGGGCTCTGCCGGGCCCTGGAGCTTCTGGGCCCCACCCTGCCCCCCGGCCCTCCCCGCCGGAGGGGGGAGAGCTTAAAAAAAGCCATTCTCCGGCTGGCCGGGGAGGGCGTGGAGGGGGAGATGGAAGCCATCCGGAAGAAAAACGGATGACCCCAGGGCGTCGCCCTCTCACCGGACGCTCAGGTCCATGGTCCGTTTTTGCTCGATAAAGGGGAGCCTCGCCACCCTTGCCCGAATCCTGCATTGCGGCTCCGTGGACAGGCCCCCCCACAATACCTCGACCTCGGTCCCGGGCTCTATGAGGTCCTTCCTGATGCGTCCAAAGGAGATCATCCGCCGGAGGTTCGGGCTGTAGGTATAGCTCGTCGCCCACCCCACCTGCTCCCCACCTTTTAGCACTTTCAGATACAGGGCGCGGAGCTGGCCCTGGGGTAAATCGGGCGGTGGGGGCGCGGGTTCGTCCCGGAACTGGGCCGCAAAAAGCTCGGTGACATCGTCGCTGTCCCAGGCCAGGCCGACCAGCCTTCGGGCCGGCCCCCCCGCTTCGGCCTCTTTGACTAGCGCCGCCCGGCCATGGAACTCGTGCCCGTCGAGATCGATAGCGCGTTCCCAACCCAGCTCGGCCGGTGAGCATAGCTGCTCGGACAGGTCCCAGTCCAGGGCGGCCAACTCTTCCTCCGTGATGAACATGCGGGTGAATTTGGCCAGGGAATCCCCCGCCGTCCGGGCGGGCAGGTAGTCCTTTATGGCGGTGGCGACCCCCGTCTCGACATGCCCGATCATCTGCGCCCTCCACCCCATCTCCCTGAGTCCGAACTTTTTCCCCGTCTCCCTGATGGTGTGCCAGAGCTCGTGCGCCTTCCCTGAATCGGTCCGCATGATGAACTCATAGCCGATCTCGCCGGTAACCCCCTGCCGGTCTATGAGGACGTCCACGCCATTCACCCGGCTCATCCTCCACCGGGAGAAGACGAGGTCCCCAAAGGCCTCCCCGGTCACCTCCTCCAGGATATCAAGAGACCGGGGCCCCTGAAGCGCGTAACAGGTGTAGTCGGGCGTGACATCCTCCAGCTCGACATCCATCTTGGTGATATCTTCAATATGGGCGAGCCATTGATTGGCGGCCGTCTGGCTGAACATATACTCGTTCTCGGAGAGGCGGAAGGTGAGCCCCTCGATGGCCACCTTCCCGTCCAGGTTCACCATGGGCGTATGCATAATCTGCCCGACCCCCAGCCGGGAGAGGTCCTTCACCGTGGCATAGTTCATGAACCGCGATGCGTCCGGCCCCCTGACCAGGCACCTGTCCAGCCAGCTCCAGTCGCCGAGCATGGCCGTATTACGCAGGGCGTTTGATTCCTTCCACCAGCGGGTATACTCATATCCGAAGAGAAACGCGGTCCTGATGGTGGACCACATGGCGCTCACGTTGGTCTCCGCCTGGGCCGGTGCCGCCGGAGAGCCGATGAGCGGGCGTTCGATAAACGCCGGTTTGCCGAACCGGACCGCTTTTTTGTACTGGTCCTTCAAACTCTCCTCATTCACATTCCTCTCCTTCCTCACCTTGCCCTCCAGCTCACCCCGTTCACCCCGGTGGTGGACTATGGGCAGCCCCCGGCAACCAGAGGGGCGGCCCTTCACTTGTGAAGGGCCGCCCCTTTTCGTCCTGATTCAGCTTGACTCGGTATATCAAGCAGAGCTACAGGTTTCTTTCACCAAAAACGATCTAACCGCCTATCGCCGTGACCGCTTTTGAGATGGGGTCCTTGTATTTACCGAAAGTATTCTTCAATATTTCGATGGTTTTGTTGGCCTCATCAGCCCCGGCCACGTCCAGCGGCCGCTTGGCCGACTTGGCCCAGGCGACAAACTCGGGGTCTACCAGCACCTTGCCGAAAAGGTCATTGTAGTAAGCGCTAATGTCCGCCGGCATGTTGGGAGGCCCGTGCACCATTCGCGAGGTAATCTTCAGCCCGTGAAGCTCTTCGGGAAGGCCCGCTTCCGTAGCAGTGGGGATGTCGGGAGCCGAGGGGTCCCCATCCGTTTCCATCACGGCCATGCCCAGCAGGTCCCCGCTCTCGAAAAAGGGCCGCGCCGAGGCTACCGCATTGATGTAGAGGTCAGCGTCGCCCCTGACCACCGCGGTCATCGCGTCAATGCTGCCCACATAGCCGGATACGAAGGAATAGTCGTATCCCAGCGCCTCGCCCAGAATCACCTGGCTGGAAAATGAGCTGCTGCCCACGCCGGTTATGGAGCCCAGGACCGTCTTCGTGGCCGACTTCAGGCCGTCAACCGTGGTATAGGGGCCGTTGGGGTTCACCAGGATCACTCCCGGGTCCGCCACAATCTGGCCGAAATAGGTGAACTCGGCAAATTCGTACGATATTCTGTCCGGGAAGACCACCGCCTCGACGGCGGCTCCCAGGGAGTCGATGATGGACAGGGTATAGCCGTCGGGCCTGGCCCTCCACAGGAAGATCCTGGCCGTGGTGCCGCCGCCCCCGGGCATGTTCTTAATTATGACATTGATACCCTCGGGCAGATAGCTCTTCATTGTCCTGGCGATAGCCCTGCTGTAGGCATCGTAACCGCCGCCGGGGTTAAAGGGCACGACCCAGTTGATATTCTTGGTGGGCTCCCAGGTCGTCGGGGCCGGGGCCGGGGCCGGAGCGGGTGCCGGGGCCGGGGCCGGATCCGGAGCCGGCTTGGGGGCCGGGGCCGGTGCCGGGGCCGGGGTAGCCACCACGATAGGC
This sequence comes from Dehalococcoidia bacterium, assembly GCA_036447315.1. Taxonomy (GTDB): domain Bacteria; phylum Chloroflexota; class Dehalococcoidia; order JACVQG01; family JAZFUS01; genus JAZFUS01. The sequence continues at coordinate 104 of JAZFUS010000303.1, read as the reverse complement.
GCATCTGAAATCGTTGGCCGGAAATCCACGGGTGGCCCGGTGAGTTTGACGGCGACTGAAGCGAGAGCAGTCCTGAGCGTAGAGGATAACGCCGACGTAACTGA
>JAZFUS010000302.1:0-8302 GCA_036447315.1 Dehalococcoidia bacterium | reverse complement strand
TTGCGGCCGAAGAGGGCGGCCCGCCGGAGCACCCGGCGCAGCACGTAGCCCCGCCCCTCGTTGCCCGGCACCACACCATCGGCGATGAGAAAGACGACGGCCCGCCCGTGCTCCACCACCACCCTGAAGGCCCGGTCGGCGGCCTTATCGGCACCGTATTTTTTGCCGCTCAGCCCGGAGACACAGTCGATAAGGGGACGAAAACAGTCGGTATCATAGGTGGAGACCACACCCTGCATCACCGCGGCGGTCCTCTCCAGGCCCATGCCGGTGTCTATATTGGGGCGGGGCAGGGGGGTGCGCTGACCTTTAGCATCCTGGTTATACTGCATGAAGACCAGGTTCCAGACCTCCAGGAAGCGCCCGCAGTCGCAATTGGGGCCGCAGGTATCCTTGCCGCAGCCGTATTCCTTCCCGAAATCGTAGTGGAGCTCGCTGCACGGGCCGCAGGGACCCGTCGGGCCCACCGGCCCCCAGAAATTGTCCTCCTCCCCAAATCGTGAAATCCTCTCCTCGGGGACGCCTATTTTCCGCCAGTGGCCGAAGGCCTCCTCATCGTCTTCAAAGATGGTTATCCACAGCCGCTCCGGGGACAGCTTGAGCCTTTCGGTGACGAACTCCCAGGCCCAGGAAACGGCCTCGGCCTTGAAGTAATCGCCCACGCTGAAGTTGCCCAGCATCTCGAAAAAGGTGAGGTGGCTCAGGTCCCCCACGGCATCGATATCGCTGGTGCGGAAACACTTCTGGCTGGAGGTGAGGCGGGGTCCGGGGGGCTTTGACTCCCCCATGAAATAGGGCTTGATCTGGACCATGCCGGCGCTGGTGAGGAGCAGGGTGGGGTCGCCGTGGGGCACCAGGGAAGAGCTGGGGATGATCTTGTGCCCCTTTTCCTCAAAGAATCGTAAAAATAGCTCACGGATCTGGTCGCTGGTCATATACATAGTCCTCTGTCCCGCCCTTCACCCGAAGGACGCTCCTATGCGATTTTAGTTTAACTCCTACTACCTGTCAACGAGCGGGCCGGCCCGGAGCGCCCTCTCCTTGACAAATCCGAGCCCGGCGTGCTAGATTTGAAGCTAGTACTCTTCTCCTTGCCCTGCACGACCCGGGGGGAGGGGGCTATGTTGGTAACAGAAACGAGAAGGCAGCGACTGAAGGAGCTATGCCGGGAGAGGCTGGGCGGTAGGCGTCTCATCCTGGCCAGCAACCGGGGCCCCTTCGACTATCACATGACGGAGGACGGGCGGCTCCAGGTCCGCCGGAACAACGGGGTGGTGGTGAATGCCTTCAGCACCCTGAGCCAGCATGCGGAGCTCGCCTGGATAGCCAGCTCCCTGGGCGAGGGGGACCGGAGGATGGCGGAGAGGGCCCAGGGGGAGCACTTCAAGGCCCCCCTTGTGGGGCAAGACCTCTACCTTCGCTTCGTGGTCTCGCCGCGGAACGTCTATCACAAATTTTACAGCGTCTTCTGCAACCCCCTTCTCTGGTTCCTTCAGCACCTGATGTGGAACTTCTCCCACACGCCCAACATCGATGAATCGGTCTACGACGCCTGGGAGAACGGCTACGTGTCCGTGAACCGCGCCTTCGCCGAGGCCATAGTGGACGAGGCCCGGGGCTGCGATCCCGCCCCCATCGTGCTCCTTCAGGACTTTCACCTCTACCTGGCGGCAAGTTTTGTCCGCCGGGAGATGCCCAACCTCACCCTGGCCCACTTTACCCATATCCCCTGGCCCTCGCTCACCCACTGGCAGCTGCTCCCCAGCCACATGCGCCGGGCCATCTGCGAGGGGCTGTGCGCCAACGACGCCATCGGGTTCCAGACCAACCAGGATGTGCAGAACTTCCTCCATACCTGCCAGTACGTCCTCGAGGAAGCCGAGGTGGACTACGGCTCTCAGACGATAAAGTTCAACGGGAGGGAGTCCCGCGTCCAGGCCAACCCCCTGTCCATAGACGTGGACAATATCAGGAAGCTCGATGCCTCCACCCGGGTGCAGGAGTTCGAAAAGAAACTGGAGCCGCTGTGTGGGGAGCAAACCATCATCCGGGTGGACCGGGCAGAGCCCAGCAAGAACATCCTGCGGGGTTTCAGGGCCTACGATAAGCTGCTGGAGCGCCACTCGCACCTGAGGGGCAAGGTCAAATTCCTGGCCTTTCTGGTGCCCACCAGGACCCATCTCCGCCAGTATCAGCGGCACATGGACGATGTCAACAGCGCGGTGGAGGCCCTGAATGCCAAATACGGCAATGAGAAATGGCGGCCCGTGGAGCTCTTCTTCGAGAATAACTATATGCAGGCCATAGCCGCCCTTCACCTGTTCGACGTCCTCCTGGTGAATGCCGTGGCCGACGGCATGGGCCTGGTGGCCAAGGAGGGGCCCATGGTCAATACCCGGAACGGGGTCCTGGTCCTATCGGAAGGGGTGGGGGCCTGTGAACGGTTGGGAAGCCATGCCCTGGTCATCTCCCCGGCCGACCTGGAGGGCACGGTCCAGGCCCTCTATACCGCCCTGACCATGTCCGATGAGGAGAGGGGGCGAAGGGCCGCAGCCCTTCGCGGCACCATCGAGGCCGAAGACGTCACTCACTGGCTCTGCCGGCAGGTGGAACTCCTGCCCACAGTGGAGGGCGAGGCCCCCCTCATCCCCCTGGGAAACCCCGCCGGCCCAGCAGGATAGATATCAGGCGTCCGAATCCGGGGCCCCCCCGGGTCCTTCGCCATCCCCCTTTTCCGTCGCCTTTTCGGGCGCCTCCCGGGGAGGGGCATTGCCAAAATACAGCTTGGTGTGGGGCCAGGGTATCTCGGTTCCCTCGTCATCGAAGGCCTTCTTCAGCCGGCGCCTCAGGTCACCGGTAATATTCCACTGGCGCAGGGGTTTGGTGTCGCCCAGGATCTTCATGGCGATCCCCGAGTCCTCAAAGGCATCCACCCGGAGGAAATGGGGGGCGTCCAGGATATCGTCCCGCCACTGTGGGTCCTCGGCCATTTCCTTCCCCACCCGGTCTATCACCCGGGCCACGCGGTCCAGGTCCTCCCCGTAGCCGACGCTTATGTTCAGGTTCACCCGGGAGTAGCCCTTGGTAAAGTTGCTGGCCACCCGGATCTCACCATTGGGAATGTTGTGGACGATACCATCCAGGTCCCGGAGCACCGTGCGCCTTAAGTTTATGTCCTCCACCAGCCCGGCGATGCCCGCCACCCTGACCACGTCCCCCACCCGGTAATGGTTCTCTATCAGGATCGTAAACCCGCTGATAATGTCCCGGACCAGGCTCTGAGCGCCGAAGCCCACGGCAATGCCGATGATGCCGAACCCCGCCAGGGCCGGGGCTATATTTATCCCCAGCTCGGGAAGGATGGTGAAGGCGGTCACCAGGGCGATGACCACCGTAGCGGTGGTGACGAAGACCCGGCTCAGTGTCTCAGTATGCTTCTAGATCTCCGCCTCAAGCTGCCCCGCCATGCTCCGTGCCACGGCCTTTTTCAGCGATGCCGGAAGCAGCTTCCTCAGCGCCCGGTTGATAGCCCAGGCCAGGATGAGGATGATAAGGATACGGACCCCATGGCTCGTTCCCCAGCCTATGATGGGGTCCCAGTCCACCCTGTTCAGCCAGTCCATTGGCCACTCCCCGTCAACATGATGTACCCATATATATATCAGAAAGCCCCGGAGGGGGCAAATGCCCTCCCCAAAGGTTAGGAACGCGGAGACATTGACACTGGAGGCCCTGGCCGCCTATAATTTCTTGATTTCCCGGTTCCCGGGATAAAACAACGGGGATGGAGACCTGTCCATGGCCGAGACAAACCAGGAAGCGCCGGTCACCCTTCGGGTGGAGGATATCCATCTCAGCTTTGGGGGCATCAAAGCCCTGACCGGGGTCAGCCTGGAGTGCCGGGATGGGGAGATCCTGGCCATCATCGGCCCCAACGGCGCGGGAAAGACCAGCCTGCTCAACTGCCTGAACGGCTTCTACCGCCCCCAAAAAGGGAGAATCTTCTTCAAGGGACAGGATATCACCCGCCTTCCCTCCCACCGCATCGCCCGGTTGGGCCTGGCCCGGACCTTCCAGAACATAGAGCTCTACACCGGTATGACCACCCTGGACAACCTTCTGGCCGCCAGGCATATCCACTTAAAGACCAACTTCCTCTGGGGGGCCCTCTATTTCGGCCCCGCCCACAAAGAGGAGCTGGAACACCGTCACGTGGTCGAGGAGATCATCGACTTCCTGGAGATGGCGGCCATAAGAAAGCAGGTGGTGGGCTCCCTTCCCTACGGGCTCAGAAAACGGGTCGAGCTGGGCCGGGCCCTGGCCCTGGAACCCAAGATGCTCCTCCTGGACGAGCCCATGGCGGGCATGAACGTCGAAGAGAAAGAGGATATGGCCCGCTTCATCCTGGATATCTATGACGAGAAGGGTATCGCCATCGCCCTCATCGAGCACGATATGGGGGTGGTCATGGACATCGCCGATAGGATGGTGGTCCTCGATTTCGGCCAAAAGATCGCCGATGGCAAGCCCGAGGAGATCAAGGCCGACCCCCGGGTCATCCAGGCCTACCTGGGCCAGGAATAGGGCACGCCCCTTTTTTTATCGGCCCAAGGACTTTTTTTCTATGTCAATATCCGTGGCCTGTACCGCGGGGCCTCGGCCCGGCGGGCCGCCCCAATGGTTTCCACCCCTCCCGGGCCGGCCCTGCCGGGTCCGGATTGAAAGGCGAGATTTGGGAATGAGGAAGTCAGGCTTCCGCGCCTGGCTCGTCCCGGGCTGCTTATCACTATCGATGATAATGGGACTGACCGCCGGTTGTACCACCGGTGTGCCAACGGTCACATTCGAGCAGCTATTCACCGCCCCGGGCAAATATAACGGCAAACAGGTGATCGTGGAGGGATTTTTCTTTCACGGCTTTGAATCCAACGTGTTCAGTGAGAGGCTGGAAAATTCGGGGCTGGCCGAAGGACATCTTTGGCCGAAGGGGAGAATGCTCTGGCTTGAAGGCGGAATACCCAGGGAAATCTATGACCGGCTCAATCAGCAAGGGATGATGGGGCCGACGGAGCGGTACGGTAAATTAAGCGTCACAGGCGGTTTTGAACATGGCGGCAAATACGGGCATCTGGGACAGTTCGAGCATCGGCTGACACCATCCGCTGTCCTATTTATAGAGTAATCTTCAAAATACAAAAGGGGGAAGCGAACCGGGTCCCCAGCCTTTAGAAGGCGGTTGGTGTAACTTAGAGACTACCGTTGATTCACGCGGAGGTTTGACCAGGCGCCACCGCCTGTAGCCAATCTGACACCGTTGGAGAGAGCGCTATTGGTGTATATTTCAACACCACCCGAGGCGCGGACAACAAACTGGCCGTTACCCGTGGTAGCCCCAGGGGCAGGTAGGAGAACCGGCCGCCGGCCCCGCTTTTACCCACCGGACCTCTCAGTTGCGAAATTCCGGGGTATCCTTGACCAGTGTGCTGAGGTATTTCTCAACAACCTTGCGGAAGTGGTATCCATAGATCGCCAGGGTCACCGATAATATAAAGGACCGCGGACGGTTCACCAATGTCCAGGCCAGAAGCCTCCAGTAATACATCCTTCCCTTTTCCCGGATCCCCAGAAACCACATTGTTTTGGCAAAGGACACGATTTCCGCAAACCGGGGCCAGGTCACCTTTCCTCGCGGTGGTTTGTACTCTTTCAGGAACGTTTTTAGCCGTTCATGGTACTGTTTGGGGGCATAAATGGTATTCATGATTTTCCTGTAGCCAGTCATGAGGGTCTCATAGTTCATCTTGGGAATGAAGTTAATCGAGCCGTCGGTGTTATCGCCGGAGATGTCACTCAGCAGGCGGTTCTCACGCTTCAGGCGCTGGTATAATTTTGTCCCCGGAGGAGCATTTAGCAGGCCGACCATCGCCGTAACAATTCCACTTCTCTGAATAAAACTGATCTGGTTTTCAAAAATGGATGGGGGATCATTGTCGAAACCGATGATAAATCCGCCCTGCACCTGCAGGCCACGGTTAAGCAGCCTCTTAACGGAGGCCATCAAATCGCGGCCCTTGTTCTGGAGCTTGCCGCACTCGGCAAGACTCCCTTCGTGTGGTGTTTCGATACCGACGAATACCGCATTAAAGTTTGCCTCGACCATCAAACGCATCAGATCTTCATCGTCGGCGAGGTTGATAGATGCCTCGGTAGAGAGAGTAAAGGGATATCCCTTCTTTTTCATCCATTCAATTATCGCCGGCAGGACCTGTTCCTTTAATTTCCTCTTGTTCCCGATGAAGTTATCGTCCACGATAAAGACACTGCTTCGCCAACCTCGATCGTACAGCGCATCCAGATCCCCGAGTAACTGGCCTTTATCTTTCGTTCTGGGCGCATGCCCGTTGATCACGGTAATGTCGCAAAACTCGCAATCAAAGGGGCAACCCCGGGAATATTGAGCGCTCATCATGAAATATTTTCGCATGTCCACCAGCTCCCAGGACGGTATCGGAGTCGCCTCCAGGTCCGGCCATTCATCCGACCCATAGACATGCCTGGCACACCCATCTTTAAGGTCCTCTATGAAGGGAGGTAGCGTAACCTCAGCCTCGTTGAGCACAAAATGGTCTACTCCGTCAAACTCCTGGTGCCGCGTAGTAAAAAGAGGGCCGCCGGCCACGACCTTGACCCCTGATCTCCGGCATCTCCTGATAATGCTTCTCACCGAATCTTTTTGTATCGCCATGGCGCTGATGAAGACATAATCAGCCCAATTCAGGTCCCGGTCACTCAAGCCCGTTGTATTCATGTCTACGAGCTTCTTCTCCCACTCGTCGGGGAGCATAGCCGCCACGGTTAACAGGCCCAATGGAGGGAAAGCCGCCCTCTTGGAAATGAACTTCAAGGCATGCTTGAAGCTCCAGAACGTCTCCGGATACTCCGGATATACGAGAAGTATGTTCACGTTAAGCACCTTAGCCTAATTCTATTGGACCGCATAGTAAAAGCCGGCATTCCCCGGCCCGTTCCCAAAGACTATACCACTTTGAAAGTCAGAGTTCCAAGTTTTGTAGCTGGCGGGATGGCCTCAGGAGCTGGAGACTATTGGCTTTGCATCCAAGGGTCGCCCAACAAAAGTCAGTTTTGTGCGGCTGGACGCACTGCTCGAGAAAACAGGCCCCCATGAACCAGGGGCCATACAAGTGCTAAAAGTGTACGTTGCCATTTACAGCGCCTCGGCCATGGCCGGATGCGGTTCGCATAGGATGGGTCTTGAATTGTGCTCACAGCGGGCATATACTCATGCCGCAGGGACAGGCGCCATAGTATTGGGCCCCGGGACATCCCCGGGGTAAATCCCCTCAAGACCTCCAGGGAAATGAAAGCTCTTCGACATGCTGGCCAGGATGATACGCTTGATAGGAGAAAATATGGCGGCGAAGCATGAAGCATGGCTGAAATTGACCATGGAGGACCCGATTGATCCCGATCTGCCCATCTGTGACCCTCACCACCACCTGTGGGACAAACCGGACAGCCGCTATTTGCTCGAGGACCTGCTGCGGGACACAGGGGCGGGCCACAATATCGTCCGGACCGTACATGTCGAGTGCAGGTCGATGTATAGGGAGGACGGGCCGGAGGAGATGAAACCTGTGGGTGAGACGGAGTTCGTCGAGGCCATTGCCGCCGGGGGCGCGAGTGGGCAACATGGGACGACCACGGTCGCTGCCGGGATTGTGGGTTTCGCGGACCTCACCCTGGGTGCCGCCGTCGAGGCGGTCCTCGAGGCACACATAGCGGCCGGCAGGGCCCGGTTCCGGGGGATTCGGCACATCAGCATTTGGGACGCCAGCCCAGACATTATATCCAACATGAGAGCTCCCAAGCTGCTATCGGACCCAAAGTTTCGAGAGGGATTCGCGTGCCTGCAAAAGCACGGTTTGAGCTTTGATGCCTGGCTGCACCACACGCAGATAATGGAATTGGTGGACCTGGCGAAGGCCTTCCCTGACACCACCATAATCCTGGACCATGTGGGTACTCCTCTGGGCGTCGGCCCCTATGCGGGGAAGCGAAAGGAGGTATTCCAGGGTTGGAAACGCGGGATCGCGGCTCTGGCTGGCTGCCCCAACGTGGCCGTAAAGCTGGGCGGGCTGGGGATGGAGCGTTGTGGCTTTGGCTGGAATAAAAGAACTACCCCTCCCGGCTCGGCCGAACTGGCCCAGACCATGGCCCCTTACTTTCTCTGGTGCATCGAACAGTTTGGGGTCGAGCGGTGTATGTTCGAGAGCAATTTCCC
>JAZFUS010000301.1:0-2030 GCA_036447315.1 Dehalococcoidia bacterium | reverse complement strand
GGCCCGCTCTGGATGATGGCCTGGTCCACGATCTTCATTCCCCACTTGAGGAGGAGAATATTGGGCTGCATCAGGGCATAGTTCATATACCCCCGGTTGCCGTAGGGGACCAGGATGGCCGCCGGCTTCCCCAACAGGGGGTTGGGGTACCCCACCGACACGGTCCGGTCCAGAAACAGCTTGAATTGCCCCGGCGCCGCCAGGAAGTAGCAGGGAACACCCAGGATGATGGCGTCGTTTTGATATATGCGGTCGAGCAGGTAATTGAAGTCATCCTGTATGTGACAGGGCCGGACCCCCGATTCGCAGCGCCCGTCCCCCCGGCAGGACTCGATGTTATAGTTGTTAAGGCGGAGTATATCCACCTGTGCCCCCCCCTCCTCCGCCACCATGAGGGCCTCTTTTACCAGGACCTCGGTATTGCCCTGCTTTCGGAAGCTGCCCACGATCCCCAAAACTTTCATAACAGCTTTATCCCCTTTCGCCCAGACTCGCGCATTCAAGACCGTTTTTTGTCCAAACTTTTTCGCTCAGACTTGCAAAGTTAAGGCCTTTTTCGCCCAGGTCTTCGGTACCCGTACCCTTCATGTCAGAGCTTTTTCGTCCAAAACGTCCCGGATATTCTAGCACTTCGCCTCCGGCCAGTCCAGGGACCCCGGGGCCCCGGGCATTGCCCCTCACCAACGCCCGTGTTAGACTAGCCAACACCGATGAAAGGGGGAACTATAATTGAGCGAAAAATTTCTCTATAACGAATTGACCTGGCCCGAGGTGGCCAAGATTGCGAAGGAGGACAGGGTTGCCATCCTTCCGGCCGCAGCCATCGAGGCCCACGGCCCCCATCTCCCCCTGGACACCGATGTGGTCCTGTGCAATGAGGTCTGCCTCAGGGCCGCCCGGCAGATACCCGGGGAGGTGGTGCTCCTGCCTCCCATCACCTATGGATATTCCGAACACCTCATGGACTTCCCCGGCACCATCACCCTGGATGGGGACACCATGACCAAGTGCGTCCAGGGCGTCTGCCAGAGCCTGGCCCGTCACGGGTTCAGGCGCATCCTCATCGTCAACGGCCACGGCCTCAACCCGCCCTATCTGGATGCGGCGGCCCATGCCATCGTCACCGAAAGCAAGGGCCAGGTGGTCTGCGCCACCATAAGCTACTGGGGGGTGGCACAGCTGCGGCAGACCATCAAGGAGCTGCGGGAATCCGAGCCGGGGGGGATATGTCACGCCTGCGAGATGGAGACCTCCCTGTACCTGGCCATACGGCCGGAGCTGGTGGATATGGAGAAGGCGGTGGACGACCATGGGCTCCCCGTTCCCGACAGCTTCCGCCTGGATATGTTCGCCCGGGTCCCCGGCTCCTCGGGCATCATGTTCGGACCCTACTGGAGCACGCGCAGCACAACGGGGGTCCTGGGGTCGGCCCGCAAGGCCACGCGGGAGAAGGGAGAGGCATTCCTCAAGTCCGCCGCCGATGGCCTGGTGGAGGTTATCGGGGAGGTCCGGCAGATGCCCATCCGCCCCAATGTGGACCATCACTAACGCCCCGTCCGGGTGGGAGGACCGGTTATGGGCCGCCCCCTGCGTTCTTAGTCTATGACCAGGTTGCCCCACTCGTCGCACAGGGCCCCCTGGTCCGGGAACAGGACCACGGTGGTGGCCATGTACTGGATGACGGCGGGGCCGGGCACTTCGTTCCCGGGGAGAATCTTTTCCCCATCGTAAATAGCCGCCGTGACGAATCTCTTCTCCTCGGGCAGGTATATCTCCCGGGGTTCGAGCCGAGCCGCGACCGGGTCCTTGCCGCCCAGGGGCCGTTTCTCCATCACCGGCTGGGGGACCTCCCCGACGCCCTCGACCCGAAAGGTTATCACCTGAGCGGTGCCCGCGTCCTCCTGGTAGCCGAAAACATCGAGATACCTCTGGGAGAAGGCCGCCCGGGCCTCTTCCACCACCTCGCCCGTGAGCCTTGAGCCCGATATGGGGACCTCCAGCTCATGTATCTGGCCCGCGTAGCTCATATC
>JAZFUS010000300.1:0-6832 GCA_036447315.1 Dehalococcoidia bacterium | reverse complement strand
TCTTTCTTTCCGCGGTGGTGTATGAACTGTTTCCCGGCGGGGACTAACCGGACGGCCCGAGATGCCTTGTTTGGAGGAGTCGAATGATTATGGCAGGTGAAGTTAAAGCCCTTCCCAAGGAGGCGGTGCCGGACCGCTCGGCGCTGGCCGAAAGCCGGGCCCGGATTTACCGGACCCTGAGTATCGCCTATGCCCGTCCGGCCGATGAGCAGCTCCTGAAAATGCTTCGCTTTTGGGGGGCCCTCGAAACGGAAATACCCGGTGCCGCCCTTCCCGCGACAATGAAAAGGGGACTGAAGAGGCTTACGGTCTGGTTGGAAAAACATGGCTTTCAATCGGCACAGATCACCGCTCTGGACGTGGAGTTCACCCGGATTTTCCGTGGGTTGAGCCGCACCAACTCTCCGCCCCCTCCCTACGAGTCGGTGTATGGGGAAACCGGGCTCATCTTTGGCCCGTCAACGGACCTCGTGCTCCAGGAGTACCGGCGTTTCCAGCTAAAGGGACAGGCCAACGAGCCTCCCGACCATATCTCCCTGGAGCTGGACTTCATGCGTTTCCTCTGTGAGCAGGAGTCTCAGGCGTGGGGGGAGGAAGAGGAGGGCCGGGGTTGGCTCAAGGACGAGTTCAGCTTCCTGGAGGAGCATATGGCCGGGTGGATCCCCACCCTATGTGAAAATATCAGGAAATTTGATACCACCGGCTTCTACAGCGCACTGTCCGAGGTAACCGAGGGTTGGATCATCTGTGACCGGGCCATCATCCGGGGCCTGATGGACCACTAAGAGCGCAACCCATCTGACTTGAATTTCTGTACGGGGCAGCCCTTTCGCCCAACCGGAAGGGCTGCCCCCTTTCACGTCCGGGCACGCGCCCTGGGGTCATCCCGATTTTACCCCCTTTCCCGATGGAGCCGTTGAAGTCCGGTCTTTTGTATGTGCCCCCCCCTGGCGCCCTCTACCTTGAACGCCCTGTCCCTTGAGAGGGCTCTTCTCCTTGCCTCCCGGGAACCACCGGAGTAGAATGGCGATGCCGGCGCGACTGACGTTCCCAGGGGGCGTTCCCAGGGGACGTTGGACCGGCGACAGAGCGGCCGGACCGGCCGGACCGGTGGGACAGGTGGGAAAGGAGGCTGTCATGGCCAAGCCCGAGATAAGCGATGTGTCCCTGGATATCTTCTTCGACTTTCTCTGCCCCTATGTCTATAGGGCGGCGATGTGGCTGGACGTGGTGAAGAGGGACATGGGGCCGAAGTTAAGTATAACCTGGCGGTATTTCAGCCTGGAACAGGTCAATAATAAGGAGGGGCCCGGTTGGAAACTCTGGGAACAGCCTGAGGGCTATGCCAGCCGGGGGCGGTTGGCCTTCCGGGCGGCGGAAGCAGCCCGGAGCCAGGGTGAAGCCGCCTTTGACAGCTTTCATCTGGCCCTGCTCAAGGCCAGACACGAGGACCGCCGGGATATGGCCGATGAGTGCGTCCTGCTTGAGGTGGCGGAGGGGGCCGGCCTGGACATGTCCGGGTTCCGGAGAGAGCTCGCCGACCGGGGGCCGCTGGAGGTGCTGGCTCGGGACCATACCTCCGCCGTGGAGACCCTGGGCGTTTTCGGCACCCCTACACTGGTCTTTTCCCAGGGACAGGCTATCTTCCTGAAGCTGTCGGAGGTCCCACCACCCGAGGAGAGCCTCTCGGTATTCCTGGAGCTGCACAACCAGGCGGACCGAAGGCGGTATATACAGGAGACCAAGAGGCCCAAACTCGAATCGTCCCCGGACGGCAGCGGGCGGGGATAGGCGGGGTCGCCGGTATGCCCGGCATATGGGGCCTATCGGGCATATTGACACACCCTCTCCGGGCTGAATAGGATATGCGGTAAGTCTTGAGGAGCCATAATATGAGCGGCACGGGGGAAAGTGAAGGTTTACTTGCTCCCTACCGGGTCCTGGACCTGAGCGACCGGCGGGGCTTTCTCTGCGGCAAGATCCTGGGGGACCTGGGGGCCGACGTCATCAAGGTGGAGCCCCCGGGAGGGGAGCCGTCGCGCAATACCGGTCCCTACTACCAGGGTGTCCGGGACCCCGAGAAGAGCCTCTACTGGTATGCCTTCAACACCAGCAAGCGGGGGATAACCCTGGACTTCAAAACCGCCCGGGGGCTCGATACCTTCCGGCGGCTGGTCGAAGGTGCCGATGTCGTCATCGAGTCCTTTGCGCCGGGGCACATGGAGGGCCTGGGCCTGGGGTATTCGGAGCTTCAGCAAATCAACCCCGCAGTAGTCATGACCTCCATAACCCCCTTCGGCCAGACAGGTCCCTACCGGGACCTCCGGACCTCGGACCTGGTGGTCATGGCCATGGGGGGCCTGATGTACCTGGGCGGTGAGCCCGACCGGCCCCCGGTGCGGATAAGCGCCCCCCAGGCGTATCTGCACGGTGGGGCCCACGGGGCGGTGGGAACCCTGATAGCACTGCATCACAGCCAGAGGACGGGGCAGGGACAGCAGGTGGATGTGTCGGTGCATGAAGCCATCGCCCGGCTCACCGGGGTCGTCCTTCCCTATTGGAACTACAAGCGTTCCGTGGTCCACAGGACCGGGTCCTGGATTCGCCGTAACGGAGAGCGCATCCGGGTGGTCTGGCCCTGCCGGGATGGCGCGGTTATTTTCAGGCTCCTGGGGGGCGGCCTGGGGCGGCTGGCCAGGTCCCTGGTGGAGTGGATGGATGAGGAGGGGATGGCGGGCAACCTCACGGAGGTGGACTGGGAAGCCCTGGACCTGCCCAGTGTGGGTCTCCAGGAGATGGAGCGGTGGGAGGAGCTTTTTGGCCGCTTTTTGCTGAAGCATACCAAGGCGGAGCTCATGGAGCAGGCCTTGAAGCGGAGGCTCTTTCTTATGCCTGTGCAGACCCCCCGGGAGGTCCGGCAGGATAGGCAGCTCGAGGCCAGAGATTTCTGGGTGGAGGTGGAGCACCCCGAGCTGGGGCGCTCGTTCAGCTACCCCGGCGCTCCCTACAAGTTCCAGGTCGCGCCGTGGCGCATCAGCCGGCGGGCCCCTCTCATCGGGGAGCACAACGACGAGGTGTTCGCCGAGCTGAAGGCCGCTTCTGTACGCCCCAGGAACGGCACCAACAGGCAGGTCCTTGATCGCAACCCCTCGGGAGCCCCCCTGGGAGCCCCCTTGGGAGCCCCCTTGGGAGCCATGGATGGGGTGAAGGTAGCCGATTTCGGCTGGTTCGAGGCCGCTCCCCTGGCCACAAAATATCTGGCCGATTTTGGTGCCCGGGTGGTCAAGGTGGAGAGCGCCAAGCGCCCCGACCTGCTGCGGGTGACCCATCCTTTTAAGGACGATACCCGGGGGGTAAACCGCTCCGGTATCTTTCAGCTATCGAACTCCTCAAAGCTCAGCCTGGCCCTGGACCTGGAGGACCCCCGGGGGATCGAGGTGGCCCGGAGGCTGGCGGCCTGGGCCGACGTGGTGGTAGAGAACTCCACACCGGGCAGAATGAAGAAAATGGGCCTGGGCTATGACGACCTGGTAAAGCTAAATCCCGCCATCATCATGATCTCAAGCAGCATTCTGGGGCAGAGCGGCCCCCTTGCCCGGCATCCCGGCCTGGGGTATCACCTCAGCGGCCTGGCGGGTTTCAACCATGTCACCGGCTGGGCGGACCGGGAGGGAATATGGCCCCATATCCCCTACCCCGATTACATCGGCCCGCTCTACACGGCGGTGGCCATTCTCTCCGCCCTGGACTACCGGCGACGCACCGGGCGAGGCCAGCACATAGACATATCTCAGTTCGAGACCACCCTCACCTTTCTGTCGGCGGCCATCATGGACTACAATGCCAACGGCCGGGAACAGGTCCGCCAGGGCAACCGCTCCCCCGTCGGCGCTCCCCACGGGGCATATCCCTGCCTCGGGGGTGACCGCTGGTGCGCCATTTCCGTTTTCACCGAGGAGGAGTGGCAGGCCTTTGTCCGGGTCCTGGGGGACCCGGGGTGGGCGCGGGACCCCAGGTTTGCCGGCCTTCAGGGCCGGATAGAGAACGGGGAGGAGCTGGATACACTGGTATCGAGTTGGACCCTGGCCCAATCCGCCGAGGAGGTCATGTCCCTGATGCAGGGGGCCGGGGTGGCGGCCGGGGTGGTGCAGAGTATCCAGGACCTGCTGGATAAGGACCCGCAGCTGCGGCACCGCGGCTTCTTCCCCATCCTGGAACACTCGGAGCAGGGGCCGTGTCTCCATATGAGGATGCCCATCAGGCTGTCCGCGACCCCCGACGGCATAGCGCCCGCTCCCTGTCTGGGGGAGCATACCGAGTATGTGTGCTCCGAGATCCTGGGTATGCCTGATGAGGAGTTCCTGCAGTTGCTGGCCGATGGCGTCCTGGCGTGACCGCGGCCGGTCCTATGAGCAACGGGGCCCGGCGCTCCGGTCCCGTAGAGAAGTCAGCGTCAGGCCGCCGGGGGCAGCCTAAGTGGCCGTTTGCTCGCAGCAGCCACAATCACACTGTGAGCTTGCCTTATCGAGTTCAGCGGCTGCCTGGGTGTTGCTGACATCACATACGGCGCCGCCACAGCCGCACCCACAGTCCTGTCGCGCCGTCTCTGGGCTCTGAGGGCGGACACCTTCCTCACCCATGACTTTGTCCCTCCTTTTAAATAAAGCCAGGATTCCCCATTTCAACTCGCCATGAGGCAATCCTCACGCCTAACCGCTCTTCGTGCCGATTGTATGCCCGCTGCAACCGGTTGTCAAACCTGCTCATAGGCCCGGCGGCTCCGGTCCCGTAGAGGAGTCAGCGTCCGGACCCGAGGCGGCGCATCCTTTCCCGGACCGCCCTGCCGGTCAATTCCCGGATCGCATCGGAGGCTATCCACCGGGCGCTTTTCGAGTCCATTTCCCGAATCTCTCTGGCGGTTTCGATGGCCTTTATGTTGAGCCCGGGACTGCGCTTCCCCATCTGCCTCAGGGCCCAGTTGATCGCCTTCTTTACAAAATTTCGGTCATCGGTGGACTGGCTCTTTATGATGGGGAAGAACGCCGCAAACGCCTCATCGTGTGCCCCCTTGTCGTGCCGGGCCAGGCTGGCCATCAGGGCGAACCCCGCCCTTTTGATAAACTCCCGGTGGTGGGAGCTCCAGGCCGCCGCTTTTTGATAGGCAAACTCCGTCCTGTCGAAAAGATTGGCGCAACATTGATCGCAGACGTCCCAGGAGTCAAAGTCTTTCACCCAGCTATCCATCTGCGTTTGGGTAACCAACCCCGGGTCATCTATCAGGCTGGCTAGAATACGGGCTTCGTGGACCGACGATTCCCAGAGTTGCAGGGACAGAGCATGGTCCACCCCTATCTCCCTGGCCAGCTTTCTCAGATCGGGAATACCGATTCCATAGGTGTTTTCGGGATTGATTCCAAACCGGGCCATGCCCCGGGCGGATTCGGGGTTGGATAGGGTTTTAAGCTTCCCCAGTAGATTTACGGCAGCGGCGCTTCCGGTCAGATTCCGCCCTCTTTTACCAGCTTGTGAGCTATGTCCTGTTGCAGGGCCCTCTTGTTGACCTTCTGGCCCGAGGCCAGGGGCAGCTGGGATACGGTCTCCAACCTCTCCGGGATTTTGAACGAAGCGATGTTGCGCCCCTTGAGAAAGGCGACCATATCGTCCAGGGTGAATACCTCGCCCGGCCTGGGGACCACATAGGCGCATGATCTCTCCCCCATCACCGGGTCGGGCATGCCCACGATGGCCGCATCCGACACCTGGGGGCATTCCCGCAGCAGGTTCTCGATCTCAATGGGATAGATGTTCTGTCCCCCCCGTATAATCATGTCTTTTTTCCGGCCCACGATCAACAGGTTGCCGTCCCCATCCCATCTCCCCAGGTCGCCGCTGCGGTACCAGCCATCCTCGGTCCAGGCCTGTTGGTTGGCCTCCGGGTCCCGGTAGTATCCGGAGACGCAGCAGGGGCCCCGCCCCTGGATCTCCCCCACCTGGCCCAGGCCGATGGGCTGCCCATCGTCATCCACGATCCGTATCTCGCCGGACCAGGGCGTGCCCACGGTGAGCAGGCGCGTCTCGGGTGGGGTGGACACCGAGGTCATGGCCCCGCCACCCCAGTCGGTGGCCCCATACCCCGGCACGACTATGCCCCCCAGCTTGCTTTCCACCTCCAGCCCCAGGGCCTGGGGCAGAGCGGACCCCACACAGTACCATAATCGCACGGAGCTCAGGTCATACTTGCCCACCGCCGGGTGCTGGACCATCATGGACAGCTGGGTGGGGACCACCCCCGCCACCGTGACCCTCTCCGCCTCGATAAGGCGGAAGGCGTCCTCGACCTCGAACCTCTCCAGGATGACCACCCGGGCGGGTAGCTGTGGGGCCGTGACATAGGCGCTATGGTTGGGCCCTCCCGCCGCGGGGCCCAGGATGGAGAGGGTGTCGGCGGAGGTGAGACCCAGGCGTTGCGTTATCGCCTGGCTGCTGTGCATGCGGCCGCAAATGGGGTGTTCCACGAACTTGGGGAGCCCGGTGGTGCCTGTGGTATGCAGGACCAGGGAGACCTCGGTGGCGGGACACTGGGTGTTTTTCAGATATCCCGGCGGGTAGGCCTTTTCGATCTCGGTATCCACCATCCGGCGTATGGATGCCTCCCCCGAAGGCCCGTCGCCATCGACGAGCAGCACGTGCTTCAGGTTGGGCAGGCCTCCCCGGAAGTCCTGCACCATCCCGAGATAGTCGAAGCCCCGGTATTCCTCAAAGATGACAATGGCCGAGGCCTCGGTGTGCCGCAGGATGTATTCCATCTCCCGCTGTCGCAGTGAAACCAGGG
>JAZFUS010000299.1:0-8516 GCA_036447315.1 Dehalococcoidia bacterium | reverse complement strand
CCATGCACTTGTCCTCGTCCACCGTGACCAGTCCGGTCTCCGGGTCCTTGGAGAGGGCCCCGGTGAGGCAGGCGGAGACGCACTTGGGCTCCTCGCAGTGGCGGCACTGGAGGGCGAAGGAGACGCCCCCGCTGTCCTCCACCCGGAGGCGGGTCTGGGCGCGGGGAGACTCCTTGTTGTAGGCCTTGATGAGGTCTTTGGAGCGGGAGTGCTCCACCAGGCAGTAGACCTGGCACAGGCCGCAGGCCATGCAGACCTCTTCTTTCGGATAGATCCTTTTCATGTTTTCGTGTAACTCCGCCGGCCTTATCGGTAATAGGCAACCGTTTACCGATAGACACAGATATTATACCAAAACGGGAGGGGAATTGTCAAACGAGTTTTCCTGGAGGGACCCTAAACACCCGCGGCAGCGTTGCTACGTTGTTGCCGATTGCCTCAAGTAAATCCTGTGTTATCTATGAAGGATAGTCAAATCCAACTTTAGTGGCTCAGGTACCGGCTGGTGATGGGCAGCCTCCGGTCCCGGCCAAAGGCCCGGGGGGTTATCTTGACGCCCGGGGCCGCCTGGCGGCGCTTGTACTCGTTCCTGTCCACCAGGGCGATGACCTGCCGCACCACCCCCTCATCGCACCCCATGGCCACAATGTCCGAGAGGCTCCTGTCCTGCTCCACATAGGCCTCCAGAATGGGGTCCAGGACCTCATAGGCGGGCAGGGTGTCGATGTCCTTCTGGTCGGGGCGCAGCTCCGCCGAGGGGGGCTTGTCGATGACGATCTGGGGGATGAGCTTGCTGCCCGCGACCGTGTTCCGGTGCCGGCAGAGCCGGAAGACCAGGGTCTTGGGCACATCCTTGAGCACCGAAAATCCCCCGGCCATGTCCCCATAGAGGGTGGAGTATCCCGTGGCCATCTCGCTCTTGTTGCCCGTGGACAGCACCAGCCAGCCGAACTTGTTGGACAGCGCCATGAGGATGTTGCCCCGGATACGGGCCTGGAGGTTCTCCTCGGCCACCCCGGGCTCGGTGCCCTTGAAGGCGGGCGCCATCGTGTGGCCATAGGCCTTCACCGCATCCTTGATGGGGATATCGCGTATCTCTATGCCCAGGTTCCGGGCCAGCTTACGCGCATCCGTCCGGCTGCCGCGCGAGGAGTAGGCCGAGGGCATGGATACCCCGATGACATTCTCCTTGCCCAGGGCATCCACAGCGATGGTGGCCACCAGGCTGGAGTCGATGCCCCCGGACAGGCCCAGCACCACCTTGCGGAAGCCGTTCTTGTGCACGTAGTCCCGGGTGCCCAGGACCAGGGCTTGATAGACCTCGGCCTCCAGCTCCAGGACCTCTATCCGCCGGGGTGTCAGGGGTGGTTTGGGGGAGGAGGTTGGGGTGGGGGCGGGTGCTTCCGAGACCTCTATCCGGGGCGAGGCGGGTTCATCGCTCCGGCGCCGCTGCTTCCGGACCCGGGGGTCGTGGAGGCGGGAGCGCCAGACCCGCTCTATGTCCAGGTCGGCCACTATCAGGTCCTCGGCAAAGGGTTTGCCGTGGGCCAGGAGCTCCCCCCTCTCATCTATGAGGAAGCTCTGTCCCGGGAAGACCAGCTCGTCCTGACCCCCCACCTGGTTGGTATAGGAGATGATCGCCACGTTGTCCATGGCCCGGGTACCCAGCATCTTCTCCAGGAAGAGCCGCTTCCCCGTATCGTAGGGGGAGGCATCGATGTTGACGATGACCTCGGCGCCGGCGCGTACCTGGTGGAGAACGGGCCCGGCGGGGTACCATATGTCCTCACAGATATTGACCCCGATGCCCACGCCGTGGACGATGAAGACCGGGTATTCCTTACCCGGCTGGAAATAACGGTCCTCGTCGAAGACGCCGTAGTTGGGCAGGAAGGTCTTGTGGTAGGTCCCGGCCAGCTTCCCGTCGTGGATCACCGCGGCCGCGTTATGGATGTTCTCCCCGGTATCCACGAAGCCCAGGACCAGGGTGATCCCGGCCGAATACGCCACCACCTCTTGGAGCATTTTCAGGTTGTCGGCGATGAAGCCGGGCTTGAGGAGGAGGTCTTCCGGGGGGTATCCGGTGAGAACCAGCTCCGGGAAGCTGAGGAGGTCGACCTCCAGCTCCCGGGCCTGGTCGATGAACCCCTGGATCTTCCGGACATTGCCCTCCAGGTCCCCCACCGTGGGGTTCATCTGGGCCATGCCCAGGCGTAGACTTTTCATGGGGCGTCTGTCCCTCTAGAGGAGGGGCAGGTACCTCTTCAGCTCGTAGTCGGTTACCTGGGTGCGGTACCCGTCCCATTCTATCTTTTTGTTGGTGATGAAGCTCTGGAAGACATGTTCGCCCAGGGCCTCGCGCACCACCCGGCTGTTCTCCGCCATATGGATGGCCTCGCGCAGGCTGCCGGGGAGAACGGCGATGCCGCGCCTTTCCCTTTCCTCCGCGCTCATCTCAAACACGTTTTCCTCCACCGGTTCGGCGAGCTGATAACCCTTCTCCATCCCCTCCAGCCCGGCGGCCAGCATGACGCTGAAGGCCAGGTAGGGGTTGCAGGCGGGGTCCGGGGAGCGGTACTCGAGGCGGGTGGAGTTCTCCTTCCCTGGTTTGTACTCGGGGACCCGGACCAGGTCCGAGCGGTTGCGCTTGGCCCAGGTGATATAGACGGGGGCCTCATAGCCCGGGATCAGGCGTTTGTAGGAGTTAACCCACTGGCTGGTGACGGCGGTGAACTCCTGGGCGTGGGTGAGCAGCCCGGCCATGAAGCTTTTAGCCTCGGCGGAGAGGTGATACTTGTCATTTTTATCGTAGAAGGCGTTTCTGTCCCCCCGGAACAGGGACTGATGGACGTGCATGCCGCTGCCGTTGACCCCGGTGATGGGCTTGGGCATGAAGGTGGCGTAGACCCCGTGCTGCTGGGCGATCTGTTTGACCACGATGCGGTAGGTCATGACATTATCGGCCATGGTCAAGGCATCTGTATAGCGCAGGTCGATCTCATGCTGGCTGGCGGCCACCTCATGGTGGCTATATTCCACCCCTATACCCATCTCCTCCAGGGTGAGCACGGTGTCCCGCCGGAGGTCACTGGCGGTATCGGGGGGGGTGAGGTCGAAATAGCCGCCCGAGTCCAGGGTCTTAGGCGAGTCCGAGCTCTCGAAATAGAAAAACTCCAGCTCCGGCCCCACGTAGTAGGTATAGCCCAGGTCGGCGGCCCGCTTTAGGTTCCTCTTGAGCACAAACCTGGGGTCGCCCTCGAAGGCCTGGCCTCCTGGCCACAGGATATCGCAGAACATCCGGGCCACGGAATGGTGTTCCCTGGGCCTCCAGGGGAGGGTCTGGAAGGTGTCGGGGTCGGGGAGGGCTATCATATCGCTCTCATCGATGCGGGCAAAGCCCTCGATGGAGGAACCATCGAACCCCATGCCGTTCTCCAGGGCCTCCTCCAGCTCCTCCACAGTGATGGCGAAGCTCTTGAGGACACCCAGGATATCGGTAAACCACAGCCGTATGAACTTGATGTCCCGCTCCCGGGCTGTCTTGAGGACGTATTCCTTGGCCTGCTCCCGCTCTTTGTCAGCCATGCACCACCTATCGTTTCTTTCCGTGGAATTTCCTGGGTAAAGTTTAACCCCCCTGCCTCATTGGTGTCAAGGCAGGGGGGCATTGAGCGGGCCGGAGCGGGCCGGCCTCCGGCTAGATATCGAAGTAGAGGTGGAACTCGTAGGGGTGGGGCCTGAGCCGGATGGCGTCGATCTCAACCTCTCGCTTGTACTCCACCCAGACATCGATAACATCCTTGGTGAACACGTCACCCTTGAGAAGGTAGTCGTGGTCCTCCTCCAGGGCGCTCAGGGCCTCCTCCAGGGAGGAGGGCACGGTCTTGACCTGGTCCGCCTCATCGGCGGAGAGGTGATAGGTGTCCTTCTCCAGGGGTTCCCCGGGGTCTATCTTGTTCTGTATGCCGTCGAGCCCGGCCATGAGCATGGCGGACAGGGCCAGGTAGCCGTTGGAGGAGCTATCCGGGGGCCGGTACTCGATGCGCTTGGCCTTGGGGTTATCGGTGTACATCGGGATGCGGATGCAGGCGCTGCGGTTGCGCGCGGAATAGGCCAGATTCACCGGAGCCTCATATCCCGGCACCAGGCGGCGATAGGAGTTGGTGGTGGGGGCCACGAAGGCGCAGAGGGAGTGGGAGTGTTTCAGCAGGCCGCCGATGTAGTATTTGGCGATCTGGCTGATCAGGGCATAGCCCTTGGGGTCGAAGAAGATGTTGGATCCATTCTTGAACAGGCTCTGGTGGGTATGCATCCCGGAGCCGTTGTCCTCGAACAGCGGTTTGGGCATAAAGGTGGCCACCATGTTGTGTTTCTTGACGATATTCTTGGTGATGTATTTATAGAATATCATCATATCGGCCATCTTGACCAGGGAGTCGTACCTCATGTCGATCTCCGCCTGGCCCGCCGTGGCCACCTCGTGGTGGTGCACCTCTATGGGGATGCCCGACGCGATCATGGCCAGGGTGATCTCGGAGCGGAGGTCCTGGAGGGAGTCGTGGGGGGGCACCGGGAAATAGCCCTCCTTGAAGCGGGGTTTATAGCCCAGGTTGGGCCCCTCATCCCGCCCCGAGTTCCAGGCCCCCTCCTGGGAATCTACGTAGTAATAGGCGCTGTGCGCGTTCTGGTCGAAACGGATGCCGTTGAAGATGAAGAACTCCATCTCCGGTCCCCAGTAGCTGACATCGGCGATACCCGTGGACTTGAGGTAGGCCTCGGCCTTTTTGGCCACGAAACGGGGGTCCCGGGAATAGGGCTCCCCGGTGATGGGGTCGTAGATATCGCAGATGAGGCTCAGGGTGGGCACTTCGCAGATGGGGTCCAGGACGGCGGTGGTGGGGTCGGGGATGAGGATCATGTCGCTTTCCTGGATCTTTTTAAACCCCCGGATGCTGGAGCCATCGAAGCCAATCCCCTCCTTCCAGATGCCATTGGTGGGGTCATCGGCCTCGGTCATCTCGATGGCGGGGATGGAGAAATGCTGCCACAGGCCCGGCAGATCGTTGAACTTGAGGTCCACCATCTGGATATGGTTCCGCTTTATGTATTCCAAAACCTGCTTAGGGGTCCCCGGACGGGGCCCCAAATCGGTCTCCGACATAGAACAGCCTCCTTCTTTTTCCCGTGGGGGAGGGCGTTACCCCTAGCTCTTGGGGGCCCGGGTCGGCATCAGGACCCAGGCGACCAGCATGAGGATGAAAGCGCTCACAGAAATGATGAAGTCCATGTTACTTCCTCCTTTCCCTAAAGAATCGTCGAGGGCCCCCGCAAGCGGCCCTTTCCGGCCTCAAATGGCCTCGTCTCCCCGCTCCCCGGTCCTTACCCGGATGACCTGGCTTACGGGGATCACGAAGATCTTGCCGTCCCCGATGTTATCGGTCCGGGCGTGGGCCAGTATGGTCTCCACCACCTTTTCGGTTTCGGCGTCGGTCACCACCAGCTCCAGCTTGACCTTGGGGAGCATATCCACATCCACCTTCTCCCCGGTGCGCCCCACGTAGGTGACCCCCTTCTGCCGCCCCCTCCCGGTGACATTCACCACGTTCATTCCCACGAAGCCCGCCTGGGCCAGGGCATTTTTTACCGAGTCCACCCTCTCGGGCCGGATGATAGCTTCTACTTTGTTCACGGCTCATGCCTCCTGTCTAAATCTGGTAGGACCGCTCGCCATGCTGGGAGAGGTCCAGTCCGATGTCCTCATCCTCCTTGGATACCTGCAGGCCCATGGTCCAATCCAGCACCTTGAGAAGGATTATGGTAACCACAAAGGAGTAGACCCAGGTGACGCCCACGGCGATGAACTGGGTCCAGAGCTGGCTCGGGTTGCCGTAGAACAGGCCGTTGCCGCCACCGCTAATGGCGGAGGTGGCAAAGAGACCGGTGGCGATGGCACCCCAGGTGCCGCCCACGCCATGCACTCCCCAGACATCCAGGGAATCATCCAGGTTCAACCGTGCCCTCAGGCGGCAGGCGAAAT
The DNA here is from genome assembly GCA_036447315.1 of Dehalococcoidia bacterium. Classification (GTDB taxonomy): domain Bacteria; phylum Chloroflexota; class Dehalococcoidia; order JACVQG01; family JAZFUS01; genus JAZFUS01. The sequence continues at coordinate 2,479 of JAZFUS010000299.1, read as the reverse complement.
AGCAGAGGGCCCCCGCCCCTAGACCGATGAGGATTGCCCCCATAGGTGTCACAAAGCCCGAAGCCGGGGTGATGGCCACCAGACCGGCCACCGCCCCCGAGGCGGCGCCGACCACGCTGGGCTTGCCGCTCATGGCCCAGCTCAGGGTCATCCAGGTCAGGGCGGCCATGGCGGCGGCGGTGTTGGTGACCACGAAGGCGCTGGTGGCCAGGGAGCCGGCGGTCAGGGCGCTCCCGGCGTTGAATCCGAACCAGCCGAACCAGAGGAGGGCGGCCCCCAGGACGATGAAGGGGACATTATGGGGCTCCATGGCCACTTTGCCAAAGCCCTGCCGTTTCTTGAAGACCAGGGCTGCCGCCAATGCGGCCACACCGGAGCTGATGTGCACCACCGTGCCCCCGGCGAAGTCCATGGCCCCTATACCGCCCAGCCAGCCACCCTGTCCCCACACCCAGTGGGCGATGGGGTCGTAAACAAAGGTGGCCCACAGCACTATGAAGATGAGAAAGGTCTTGAACTTCATGCGCTCGGCAAAGGCCCCGGTTATCAGGGCCGGGGTGATGATAGCGAACATGGCCTGGAAGATCATGAAGGCCTGGTGGGGAATCGTGTCGGCGTAGGGACCTGCCTCCAGGCCCACCCCCCGCAGACCCGCCCAGTCCAGGGTGCCGATAATTCCCAGCCCCCCCCAGTCCGGGCCGAAGGCCAGGCTGTAGCCCCAGAGCACCCACTGTACGCTGATGAGGGCTACTATTATGAAGCTGTGCATGATGGTGGCGGAAACGTTCTTGCCCCGCACCATGCCACCGTAGAAGAATCCCAGGGCCGGGGTCATGATCAGCACCAGTGCCGAAGAGACCAGAATCCAGGTGGTATCGCCGGAATCTATCATAGGACTGTCTCCTCCCCCTCGGTATTTGTATGTTCCTATTTTGACAGTCAATTGTTTCCGGCGTGTTAACCGGCCATTAAGTTTGTGTTAACAAAAAAAAGGGGGAGGCGATGAAGCCCCCCCCTTTTCCCGGCGCCCCCGGGCTTTAAGCCTTGAATATATAGCCCACGTTTCTCACCGTGTCGATATAGGTATGGTTGGCATCCTCGATCTTGCTCCTCAGCCTCCTGATGTGTACGTCCACCGTTCGGGTGCCGCCGTAATAGTCATAGCCCCAGACGTGGCTGAGGAGGGACTCCCGGGTATAGACCCTGCCCGGATGGGCGACCAGGAACTTCAGGAGCTCGAACTCCTTGAAGGTAAGCTCGACGGGCGTTTCCCCGACACAAAGCTCATATTTAGCCAGGTCCAGGGACAGGTTGCCGGAGCGTATGAGGTCTTCGCCCTCGGCTCCCGCCCCCCCCTTGAGGAGCCGGCGGATCCTGGTCATGAACTCGGGGGGGCTGCAGGGAAGAGAGGAAAAGTCGTCGATCCAGGGCGCCTCCGCATCCCTCAGCCTGTCCTCGGGGACCAGGGCCATCACCGGGACGGGGTGCTTCGCCTTCGCCTGGGCCAGCCACTCCCGCACCTGTTCTTTATCCCCCAGGTCGGCGGACATGTCCAGGAGGATAAGGTCCGGGGTCCGGGCCTGGAGGCAGCCCTGGGCCTCCTCCAGGTCGGAGGCCAGCGATGTCTCGTAGCGTTCGGAGGCCAGCTGTGAGGTCAGCCTCCGGCCCTCCTGGGGCGTGGCGATTATCAGGACATTGGCCAATGGGTCCCTCCCTTGTGGACACCGGCCCCCCGGCGCCGTTTCACCCTCCCGTGGAACGTGGAAAAGGGGGGGCGCCTGCGCTGATTATATCTCAGGGGCAGGTTGGAGGCAAACCGCGGGGACGGGAGAGATTCCTCTTTGCCGGATCGATGAGAAAAGGGGGAGCAGATGCTGCTCCCCCTTATTGCGGGCGGTTCCCGGCCCGGGCGGTGCTCAAAAGGCGTGGGGCACCTTGGGGGCCGGCGGTGTGGGTCCCGACCAGTCGGGCGAGGTCTCCTCGGACTGCTTCTTGAGGTTGCCCATGGCATCGAAAAAGGGCCAGAAGATGAGGGCCAGCCACTCCGCCGGGTGGGCGGGGTCCAGGTTGAAGTGCTGGTGTTCGCAGCCCTCCGGTTTCACGGGCAGGACGATAAAGTCGCCCTTTTCCCAGTCATAGCGCGTCCCGTCCACCACGGTATATCCCCTCCCCTCCACCACAAACAGCCCCAGCCCCCCCTGGTGGGTGTGGCGGCCCGATTGCGTCTTGATGTAGTGCTTGAAGATGGCCCAGCCGGGCACCGCCAGCTCGGGCCAAATCTTGGGGTGGGTGTAGAATTTTATCAGGCCCTGGCGGTTCTGCTCCCACCCCGTGTCCTTGTCCCTGATGACGACCTGCCCCTTGCCCATGCCCTCCCGGCGGACCCGGTAATATTCCTGCATCCATTCGAAGATCAGCTCTTTCGGCTCCGGCTCGGGATGCCTCTCAATAACCTTCTCTGCCATCGATCGCCTCCTTT
>JAZFUS010000298.1:0-8199 GCA_036447315.1 Dehalococcoidia bacterium | reverse complement strand
TCACGGTCCCCGATTTTCGCCGAGGCCCGCGATTTTGCCGTGGCCATATTCGACAAGGACTTCAGGCTGATCGTGCAAACGGCACTGCCCCTGCTGGCGGGTACCCTCCCCCTGGCCGTGACCAGTATCGCCTCCGCCTTCGAAGGGGATATCAATGAGGGCGATATATATATTCACAACGATCCCTATTCCGGCAATAACCACCTGCCGGATATAAACATAATAAAGCCCAATTTCTTCAGGGGCGAGCTTCTGTTCTGGAGCACGGTCAAGGGACATGCCGCCGACATCGGCAGCAAGGGGATCGCGGGCTATGACCCCAAGGCCGAGACCATCTGGGAGGACGGACTGATAATACCCGCCTGTAAATTGTACGACCGGGGAAAGTCCAACGATGCCATCTGGAAAATCATCGCGGCCAATGTCAAAGTCCCCGGTATCGTCGAGGGGGACCTCCGGTGCGAGGTGGGCGCCATCACCATCGGCGAGAGAAGGATCTTCGACCTGCTGGAAAAATACGGGCCCGAATCTCTCTACGGGGTTATCGACGAGCTGATCGCCCGGTCGGAGCGGGAGATAAGGGATAAAATAAGGCAGATTCCCGACGGGGTCTACCCCGGGGAGAAGACCATCGACTTCGACGGGATAGTCAGGGATAAACCGGTCACCACGCGGGTCGACGTTATCAAAAAGGGAGATGACATAACGGTTGACTATTCCCGATCCGATCCTCAGACCGCCGGTTTCGTGAACAGCTCATATGCCAATACGCTTTCGGCGACCTACTCGTCAATATTCAGCGTGCTCAGCGCCATGGGGACCGAAATCAAGGTAAACGAGGGGCTGCTACGGCCCATCAAGATCATCGCTCCCCAGGGCCTGGTCGTTAACCCCAGGTTCCCGGCGCCGGTAACCATGTGCACGGTGACCATGACCGAAGCCATCACCACCAGTATCTGGAACGCCCTGGCCAAGCCCTGTCCCCAATGGGTCCAGGCCGGCTTTGGCGAGGGGACCCAGATTCGGGCCAAGGGCTTCAATCCCCGGACGAAAAGGCCCTTTGTGGACATGAATTTCTTCCTGACCAGCGCCGGTGCCGGGGCCAATGAGGGTTACGACGGCTGGGACGAGGCGGGTCCCGCCCACACCAACGGGCAGGTCCGAAAACCGGATGTCGAGATCTCGGAGCTGGCCTACCCCATCCACATACTCAGGTACGAGCAGGAGGCGGATAGACACGGGGCGGGGCAATGGCGGGGAGGACACGGGTCCGTCTATGAGGTCGAGTATCTTGTCGACTGCCAGGCCGTCACCACGGGCCAGGGCCACATAGAGGTTTCCCGGGCCCGGGGCCTGGCGGGAGGGGAGGGGCCGCCGCTGAACAAGGCCTACCTGCGCCGGAAGGACGGCCCCACGGAGGAGATAGAGGTCCACACCTACTATGACATCAAGGCCGGGGACATCATCGAATATCACATAATGGGTGGGTCGGGCTTCGGCCCGCCGCTGAAGCGGGAGGTCGAAAAGGTCTATGATGAGGTCAGGGAAGGGTATCTATCGGCGGGAAAGGCCCGGGAGGACTACGGGGTGGTTATCGATCCGGACACCCTTCAGCTCGATTCCGGGGCCACCGGGAAGCTTCGAAAACAGATGAAAGCCCGGAAAGCCCCGGGCAAAGCTAAGCCATAGGGGACCCAGGCCTTTTAGCACTTTACAAAAACGGAGGTCAAACATGTCGACCCGCAAGCTGCTGTGTCAGATGCCCCTGAAAAAGGACCCGCAGGACCCGAAGACGCAATTGGTCTACGACATGATACGGAAGGACCTGGACCTGGTCAAACGCCCGGAAACCGAGGTGGTGATACAGTCGCCGGAACACGGCCTGACCACTGTGGCCGAATATGCGTCCAACGGCCTGCGGTTTCTAAACGACCGCGATGTCCTGCAGTCGGTCCTGGACGCGGTGGAAAGGGAGGGCTTCGATGGGGTCATCATCGCCTGCTTCTTCGACCCGGCGCTGGGGGCGGCCAAGGGGCTGCTCGACATCCCGGTGGTGGGCCTGGCCGAGCCCTCCATGCATTTCGCGGCCTCCATGGGCCTCAAGTTCGCGGTTATCACCTCCAACAGCGGTTTCATCCCGGGCATGACCGAAAACATACATCAGTACGGCATGGAGGCCCAGGCCCTGGAGACCAATCCCGTGAGAAGCATCGCCATCTCCGAGCAGGACTTTCACGGCGGCTTCGCCGGTGATTATGGTCCCGTCGTGGACAGCTTCACCGCCACGGCCCAGGGCTGTATCGAGGACGGGGCCGAGGTGCTCATCGCCGGGTGCGGCATCATGTCACCAATGCTCACCCTGGCCGGGGTGACGGATATCCAGGGCGTGCCCATCATCGACCCCGAGCTGATAGCCCTCAAGATGGCCGAGTCCATGGTGGACCTGGACCAGGCGGGGATACCCTATATCAGCAGGAAGGGTATCTACGCTCACCTGCCCCGGAACACCGGCTCCCGCTTCTCCTCAAAGGCCTTGGCGGACTCCCAGTAGTCCTCCGTGGTGAAGGCCACGGCCTGGGCGGCACTGGTGAAGTCCAGGGTGTCCATCATGTCCATCCCCGACGTCGCCTTGTACAGGGCCATCTTGCCCAGTCTGTAGGCTACCGCCGGTCCCTTGGCCAGGGCCCGGGCCAGCTCCATGGTCTCTTCCTGTAATTTCGCCGCCGGAACGAGCTTGTTCAAGATGCCTATCCGCTCGGCCTCCTCCGCACCCACTTCCCTGCCCGTAAAGATGATCTCGAAGGCCCTGCCCAGTCCCACAATCCGGGGCAGCGTCCACTGCTCCCCGCAGGCCGGCATCACCCCTCGCCGGGTCCAGGCCACGCAGCACCTGGCCTGGTCGGAGCCCACCCTCATGTCGCAGGCCAGGGCCATGCCGAAACCCTGGCCGTAAGCGGGCCCGTTGACCATGGCGATGGTCGGTATATCCAGGTTCTGCAGCGCCCATATGACCTGGGGCATAAACCGGTGGTAGGCCTTTTGAAAGTCCTTGGGAGGCAGGTGCCTCAGTTTATAGATCTCCCCGCCGGTCGTCTTGAAGTCCCCCCCGGAGCAGAAGGCCCGGCCCGCCCCCGTGAGGACCAGCACCCGGAGCGAATCATCCTTGGTCACCTCACCCATCGCCTTTATCCAGTCCACATAGAACTGGTCGTTTATGGCATTTAACCTTCGCGGGCGGTTCAGGGTGATAGTAGCGATCCCGTCCTCCTTCTCCAGATAGAGCACCTTGTAGTCCTTTCTATATGCCGCCATCAAACGCACCCCTTTCATCGGTCTCCGACATTGCCTTGTGTTATTAAAATCTATAATATATACTTGCACTCGATGTCAAGCCCCCCGCCCCCCGGTGCCGGCACCGGTCCGCATTGATGGGAGATACGATTGAGCGAAAAGCAACGTTACATTATAGGTATCGATGTCGGCGGCACCTTCACCGACTTTTTGATGATAAACGGGGCCGGCGAGTTCTTTATCCACAAAACACCCAGCACGCCCGAGGACTTCTCCAAGGGGCTTCTGCAGGGAATCGAGGACCTGGCGGCGAACCAAAACCTGTCACTTCTCAACTTTCTATCCCAGATCGACCTCATCGTCCACGGGGCCACCGTCACCACCAATGCGGTACTGACGGGGTCGACGGCGAAGACGGGGTTCGTCACCACCAGGGGTTTCCGGGACTACCTGACCCAGAGGCGGGGCGTCAAGAGGAGCGCCTACGATCCCAAGGAGAACCCGCCGCCACCCATAGTGCCCCGGCACCTGAGGCGAACGGTCGAGGAGAGGATCGACTGCGAGGGCAATGAGTTCATACCGCTAAACGAAGAGGACATATACTCCGCCGTCGAGGTCTTCAAAAAGGAAAAGGTGGAGGCCGTTGCCGTCAATTTTATCTTCTCCTTCCTCAACCCCTCCCATGAGCAGCGGGTCAAAGAGATAATGGACGCGGAGCTGCCCGGGGTCTATGTTTCCCTGGCCAGCCGGGTGTTAGCCCAGGTGAGAATCTATGAGCGGGCCTCCACCACGGTGTTCAATGCCGCCGTGGGCCCGATTCTAAAGAGATACATCGACGCCCTGCTCACCAAGCTCCGGCAGAACGGGTACGGGGCCCCCCTGCTCCTGATGCAGTCCAACGGCGGCGTAATCCTGGCCGAGGTGGGGGTGGACTTTGCGGTCAACACCCTCTTTTCCGGCCCGGCCGGCGGCCCCAGGGCGGGGCTGTTCTTCGCGGATATCCACGGGTTCGAAAACTTCATCACCGTCGATATGGGGGGGACGAGCTTCGACGCCTGCCTGGTCAAGAACGGGCAGCCGGAGGTAACCACGGAGACCGATATCGCCGAATACCGGGTGGCCGTCCCCTCGCTGTACATACAGGCCATAGGGGCCGGGGGGGGAAGCATCGCCTGGATAGACCCCAAGGGGCTGATCCGGGTGGGTCCCCAGAGTGCCGGGGCCCTTCCCGGTCCGGCCTGCTACGGTATGGGGGGAGAGTCACCCACCGTTACCGATGCCGACCTGGTCCTGGGGTATCTGGACCCCAACTACTTTCTCGGCGGCCGGAAGGAGCTTCACCTCGACCGGGCCGAAAAGGCCGTCGGTGAGATAGGCAAGCAGCTGCGGCTGAGCACCCGGGAAGCGGCCTATGGAATCTACAAGATAGTGAATCTGAACATGGCCCAGGGAATCAGGATGGTCTCCATCGCCCGGGGACAGGACCCGCGCGAGTTCGCCCTGATCGTGGCCGGTGGGGCGGGTCCCGCTCACGCCTGCGAGATCGCCAAAGAGCTGGGCATACCCCTGATACTGGTCCCCAAGCAGTCCTCGATATTCTGCGCCATGGGTATGCTGGCATCGAACTTGAAACATGACTTTGTCCGGGCCTCTTATATGCTGCTCAAGGAGGACTTTATCGACCTGGACAAAATAAGCGCCCTGAACAGGGAGATGAAGGACGAGGGCATCTCGGTGCTGGAGAGGGAGGCCATACCACCGGCCAAGATGAAGTTCTCCTACTCCTGCGACCTCCGGTACGAGGCCCAGTTTCACGAGATCGAGGTGCCCATGCCGCGCTCGGACGACGGGGTATTCGACTCCGACGCCCTTCCCCTGCTGCTGGACGCCTTCAACCGGAAGCACGACACCATCTATGGCTACAGCATGTCCGGCTCCCCCATCGAGCTGATAAGCCTGAGGGTCTCGGCGGAGGGGGTTATCGAGAAGCCCCATCTGGTGGAATCGGCCTTTGTGGGGGAGGACGCCTCCGGGGCGCAGAAGGGGTGGAGGGAGATGTATTTCGAGGGGGAGACCCACCGGGTGCCCATCTATGACGGGTCCAAAATGGGACACGGGAACCGGCTCCCGGGCCCGGCGATCATCGAGGAGCCCACCACCACCATCCTGGTGACCCCCGACCATGACCTGGTCTGCGATAGATACAGCAACTATATGCTGTATCCCAAAGAGAGGAAGCTCGAGGAAGTCCTCTCGGGCCTTTCATCACGCGCCGGGGCCTGAACGCCCCCGAGCACACCCGAACATAACAGGATATGGGGGAGTCGTGATATGGAGAAAACATCCGTCTCCGGGGATACGATCAGGTACACCTCCTGCGGGTATCACTGTTTCCGGCAGTGTATCCTCAAGGTGCGGGTCCGCGAGGGGGTGATCGTATCCGTCGAGCCCGACGACACGGTCAACCCCGGCATCGCCCGGGAGGACGGCCGCGTGCCCGAGGAGGTGATCAACCGGGGCATGATCCAGGCCCGGCCCTGCGCCAAGGGGTATGCCCAGGCCCAGATGATCTACGACCCCAACCGGGTGCAGTACCCCATGAAACGCACGGGCAAGAGGGGCGAGGGAAAATTCACCCGGATATCCTGGCCCGAGGCTCTCGACACCATAGCGGACATGCTGGTGAAGACAAAGGAAGCCCACGGACCCTATTCGATAATACACCACCCCTACAGCATCTTCGGGCGGTGCAGTTTCCCCCTGGCCCCCTGGTTCGGGGCGGGGGTGGCGGGGTGGGCCTCCCACTCCACCAACGGATGGGAGGAGCCCGAGAACTGGGTGCTGGGCAGGATAGGCAACACGGCCTCCCTTCGGCAGGACGAGGTCCAGGTCCTGAACTCCCGGCTCATCGTCCTGTGGGGCCTGAACCCTTTAACGACCCTCTCCGGCGGCTGGGCGTACAACCTGCTCCGGGCCAAGGAGCGGGGCATCCCCATCATATGTATCGAGCCCCGGTATACCCCGTCGGTGGAGCTCCTGGCCGACCAGTGGATCCCCATACGGCCCACCACCGATGCCGCCATGATGGTGGCCATGGCCAACGTATGGTTCAAGGAGGACCTCTGCGACACGGAGTTCGTGGAGAAGTGGGTCGAGCCGGAGGGCCTGCAAAAGTGGAAAGCCTATGTGCTGGGGACGGAGGACGGGGTGGACAAGACCCCGGTGTGGGCCGAGAGCATCTGCGGGGTGCCGGCGGAAACGATCGCGGAGTTCGCCAGGCTGTATGTGAGGAGCAAGCCGGTAAACCTGAACGTGTCCCTGTCCATCGGCCGCCAGTTCTTCGGGGAGAACCCCACCCGGGCCTCCATGTACCTCCAGGCCCTGACGGGGAACACCTGCATCCCCGGGGGCACGGCCGCCGCCGAGACGGGGCTGGCGCCGGGAACCCCATCGGACCCCAGGCCCAGGGTGGACTGGAAGCGGGCGCCCTCGACCTATGAGGCCCCGGTGCTGCTGGCGGCCTTCAAGTGGCCCAAAGCCGTGGACCTGAGGGATAAGCTCGACCGGGGGGAGATGAGCCCGGAGGAATACAACAACATCATCGGCAACGCCTCGGGCAACCCGCCCCCCAACATCCGGATGGTCATCCTGGAGGGGGTCAATCACTTGAACAGCCTGCCGGACATGAACACCACCATCCGGGCCATGAAGAAGCTGGACTCCGTGGTGGTATTCGCGCAATACACCGAGCTGCCCACCGCCCGGTACGCGGATATCCTGCTGCCCCAGATATACACGGCGTTCGAGGGCAGGAACTGCCACGGGATCGTTTTCGAGAAGGACCTGTTTAAATCCCGGGCCGGGGTGGCCAACGCCTTTATCTACACCCAGAAGTGTGTCGACCCGGTGGGCGAGGTCAGGCCCCACGACTGGGTCTGGACGCAGCTCGCCAAAAGGCTGGGGATAGCCGATCTCTACAACCCGCGCATGGCCGGGGTAGCCGACGAGGACTGGGAGGCGGCTGTGGAGGACCTGCACCGGGAGGCCTATGAGGCGTGGGCGGCCCGGGAGGACATCGCGCCCCTGGACCCACCCGGCTGGGAGGAGTTCCTCAAAAAACCAGTCTTCCGGTTCGAGATCAAGGACCCCCATCACCCCTTCAAAAAGGCCCTTCAGAGGGGAGAGAACCCCTTCAGCGGGACGGAATCGGGAAAGATAGAGTTCTACTCCAAGCTGCTGGCCCGGGGCCCCGAATATCTTCGGACCAACCAGTATCCCCCGGGCAGCGGGAAGTGCTATGGCGCGGGGAACCTGCCCCCCATGAGTCAGATGGTGTTGGGGGGAAAGGATACCTTCTTTAGCGAGGACGTGGAGAAGTACCCGTTGCTGATGTCCTCGCCCCACTCCCTGTTCCGGGTCCACTCGTTCCTGGACAACAACCCCTGGCTCCGGGACGACTGCTACCGCCATGCCGTCTGGATGAGCGTGGCGGACGCCCGGGCGCGGGGGATCAGGGACAACGACACGGTCAGGGTCCACAACGACATCGGCGAGACCGTCCTGCCCGCCTGCGTGACCTCGAAGATCGTCCCGGGTACCGTATGCATATTTCACGGCAGCTGGTATAAGGCCGGGAAAGAGGGGAGCCCGCTTATGCCCGACGGGACCGACCTGGGGGGGTCTCCCAACTTCCTGACCCACAATGAGGACCTGCCCGTGACGGCGATAGGCATGTTCCCCTGCAAGGGTTTGGTCGAGATCGAGAAATTGGGGGGTGCCTGATGCAGCACGGCTTCTTCTTCGATGCGGGCCGGTGCTCGGGCTGCCACGCCTGCTCCGTGGCCTGCAAGAACTGGCACGGGCTCCCGCCGGGCCCCCTGAAGTACCTGAGGGTCTACGAGTACGAGA
>JAZFUS010000297.1:0-2075 GCA_036447315.1 Dehalococcoidia bacterium | reverse complement strand
ATGTTTGCTTTACCGGAAGGGGTATGATATATTGGGTCGACTTGAATGCGGCTGAGGCTGTGGGCTTTGGCTCCGGCACCGTCCCGTAGTGGTGACCCCCAGGCAGCCGGGGAAGCCAGAAAACCGGTCCCGCCCGCGCCCCGACACCTTCGAGAAAAAGGGGTAGGGCCCGCGCTTCGTTCGCCTTTTCCCTTGCTTCTCGATAGCAAGGGGTTTTGTTTTTCCGGGTCGGGATTTGTGGTAACAGATCAGGATTTGTTCGAACGGGACGGAGTTGTTTCTACCGGTCAAAAAGGGTTCGGAGATACATGCTCGAGCTAGTTATTTTTCTCCTGGCCATCGTCCTCGATATCCTCCTGGGGGAGCCGCCGGCCGCCCTGCACCCGGTGGTCTGGATGGGGAAGCTCGCCTCCCTTCTGGAGAGGGCCGCTCCCCGCCGCGGTCCCCGGCTCCGTTTCCTTTACGGGGCCCTGGTGGTTGTTCTCCTGGTGGGCCTGTTCTCGGTGGGCTCGTACCTGTTGCTGCTCTATCTCAAGGGGGCCAGCCCAATCCTTTACGTCCTCGTGGGGGCCCTGCTGCTGAAGTCCGCCTTCTCCCTGCGGGGACTGCGGCGGGAGGCCCTCAGGGTGAGGACACACCTGGTGAAGGGTGAGCTGGATGCGGCCCGGACCGGGGTCCGCTCCCTGGTGGGGAGGGATACAGGTGGGTTGGATGAGCCTCAAGTGGTCTCGGCGGTGGTGGAATCGGTGGCCGAAAACACCTGCGACAGCTTTGTGGCCCCGGTGTTTTTCTTCCTGTTTCTGGGTGTGCCCGGCGCCCTGGCCTACCGGGTGATCAATACCCTGGACGCCATGATGGGCTATCACGGGCCCTACGAGCACCTGGGGAAGTTTGCCGCCCGGCTGGACGATGTGCTCAACTGGATCCCCGCCCGGCTCAGCGGCCTGCTCCTGGTGCTGGCAGCCTCCTGGGGGTGGGGGGATGGGAGGGCGGCCTGGCGCGACATGCAGGGGCAGCATGGCCGGACGGAGAGCCCCAACGCGGGGTGGACGATGAGCGCCGCCGCCGGGGCCCTGGGGGTGGAGCTTCAGAAGGCGGGCCATTATACCTTGGGCCGGGGGGGGAGACCGCTGTCGCCGGAGACGATAGATTCCGCCGTGAGATTGATGCTGGCGGCAGCCACGATCTGGGCTCTGGTATCTTTGACCATTATGGGGTGGCGCTTTGTCCTTGCGTCCTAGGCCCGAGGTTGAGGGCCTCGGCGTTTGCCCTCACGGGGGGATAGACTATGGGGAGCTTGAGGCCCTGGGCATATCCCCCGAGTCCATCATAGATTTCTCCGTCAGCTCCAATCCCTTTGGGCCGCCGCCCGGGGTCCGGAAGGGTATCGGGGCGGCGGCCATAGACCGCTACCCCGACTCGGAGGCCACCGAGCTCCGGCGTTGCCTCTCGACAAAGCTGGGAATAGCCATGGAGAGCATCATCATGGGCAGCGGCTCCCTGGAGCTTATACGCCTGGCCGCCCTGGCCTACTTTGACCGCCGGGACAGGGTCCTCATCGTGGAGCCCACCTTTGGGGAGTATGAGGTGGCCGCCCGCCTGGCCGGGTGCCGGGTGATAAAGCAGCGCGCCGAGGCGTCGGACGGCTTTCGGACCGGATGGGAAGAGACCGCGCGGTTGGTCCGCCGCCACCGCCCGAAGGCGGTCTTTATCTGCAATCCCAACAGCCCCACCGGCCAGTACCTGGGCCGGGGGGAGATAGAGGGTATTCTGGCCGCCTGTGACGCCAGCCTGCTTATCCTGGACGAGGCCTTCATCGCCTTCGTCGAGGGGGCCTGGAGCCCCCTGGACATGATAGAGGGGGGCCGCCTCCTTCTCCTGCGGTCCATGACCAAGGACTATGCCCTGGCCGGGCTGCGGCTGGGCTACGCGGTTGCCCATCCCGGGATCATCGGCGCCCTGCGCCGGGTCTGTCCCCCCTGGAACGTCAGCGCCCCGGCCCAGGCGGGGGGGATGGCCGCCCTGAGGGATGAGGAGTTTCTGCCCCGGTCACTGGCCCGCATCGCCCGGGCCAG
>JAZFUS010000296.1:0-2275 GCA_036447315.1 Dehalococcoidia bacterium | reverse complement strand
CTCTGCTATAATCTGCACAGGTTAGCAGAAGCCAATGCAAAAAACGGTATTTATCAGAAAAGCCCCGGACGGCTTCTACATAGCAAGCTGTCCCCTTATCCCGGAAGCCCGTGCCCAGGGCAGGACCTATGACCAGTGTCTGGCCAATGCCCAGGAAGTACTGGAGCTCTGCCTCGCATTCCGAAGACAGCGGGGCGAGGAAATCCCACTGGAGCCCCAGCACCCACTCCCATGAGCATAGAAGATAACATTCAGGAAATACAGAAACGCATCGCCCGGGCCGCGGAGCGGGCCGGGCGCTCCCCCGGCGACATCACCCTGGTGGCCGCCTCCAAGACCGTGGCTCCCTCCGGCATCCGGGCCGCTGCCGAGGCGGGCCTTCGACACTTCGGGGAGAACCGGGTCCAGGAGGCCACGGGCAAAATGGACGACCTGGCCGACCTGCGCCCGGACCTCATCTGGCACATGGTGGGCCACCTCCAGACCAACAAGGCCGGGGCCGCTCTATCTCTCTTCGATATCATCGAGAGCGTGGACTCCCTGCGCCTGGCCCGGGCCTTAAGCGCCCGGGCGGAAAAACCCCTGCCCATCCTGCTGGAGGTGAACGTGGCCGCCGAGGCCTCAAAAACGGGGTTTTCCCCCGGCGAGCTGACCTCGGCCGTGACAGAGATATCCCGTCTCCCCCACCTGCGGGTCCTGGGGCTTATGACCATCGCCCCCCCCGCCCCCGACCCCGAGGGGGTGCGCCCCGTTTTCCGCGCCCTCAGGGAGCTGGCGGGCGGCCTGGGGTTGGCGCAACTCTCCATGGGCATGAGCGACGATTTCGAGGTGGCGGTGGGGGAGGGGGCGACCATAGTGAGAGTGGGCCGGGCTATTTTTGGCGAACGCATGGGATGAACGCTGCAGGGCGAACCCATAGGCCGAGCACAAACGGGCTACGCCACGGGGCAAACCCATAGGACCAACGCAAAGGGGTTACGCCAGGGGGAGAACCCATAGGCCGAGCACAAACGGGCTACGCCACGGGGCAAACCCCTAGGACCAGCGCGAAGGGTTACGCCAGGGGGCAAACCCATAAGCCGAACACAAACGGCATACGCATAGGAGGGCAAATAACCATGATGATCGCAGTTATCGGCGGAGGGGCGATGGGGGAGGCCATAATCGCGGCCTTCCTGAACAGAAAGAAGACCGTATCCGAGAACCTGAAGGTCCACGACGCCAGTAAAGAAAGGCGTGCCCTGCTCAAGGAGCGGTACAGCGTGATGATGTGCAACAACAATGTCACCGCCGTCCAGCAGACCCATGTGGTGGTGCTGGCCGTCAAGCCCCAGAACCTGGAGGAGGTCATGGCCGAGATCAAGGGGCAGGTCCTGGGGAATCACCTGGTCATATCGGTGGTGGCCGGGGCCAGCCTGGAGACCCTGACCCGGGGCCTGGACCACGGCGGGGTGGTCAGGGTCATGCCCAATATCGGGGCCCGGGCGGGGGCGGCGGTGAGCCTGTGGACGGCCGCTTCCGGGGTGGACCAGTCTATGAAGGACAGGGCCCGCTCCCTCCTGGAGGCCCTGGGGACGGAGGTCTACACCGACCAGGAGAGCTATCTGGACATGGCCACCGCGGTCAGCGGCAGCGGGCCCGCCTATTTCTTCCTCTTCGTCGAGGCCCTCGTCGATGCCGCCACCCGGATCGGTCTCCCCAAGGACCTGGCGGAGAAGCTGGTGCTGGGCACCCTCAAGGGCTCCCAGCGGCTTTTGGAGGGCACGGGGGAGGGCACGGGGGAGACCGCGGCACAGCTGCGCGAATCCGTCACCTCACCCGGGGGCACCACCGCCCAGGCCCTGGCCCGTTTCGAGGAGGGAGACCTGAGGGGAATGGTGGCGGCGGCAGTCAAATCAGCCTATCAAAAGGCCCGGGAGCTGGGTGAAAAAGGGGGCTGATCCCTTGACAGGATATACGGGTCAGGGACTATAATAGCTTCAAGCCCGCAGGGGTTCCCTGCGGGCTCCGGGAAGGGGCTGAATAGTGTTTATAATCAATTTCATCGATATACTGGTACAGATATTGGCCTTTGCCATCATCGCCCGGGCTGTCCTCACCTGGTTTCCCATAAAACCCAATAACGTGCTGGTGGTTTTCCTGTTCCAGGTCACCGAGCCCATCCTGGCCCCTCTGCGCAGGGTCGTACCCCGCCTGGGGATGCTGGACCTCACCCCCCTGATCGCCATTGTGCTCCTTCAGATCACTGCCGGGCTCATCCGCCGCCTCTTTACCT
>JAZFUS010000295.1:0-4396 GCA_036447315.1 Dehalococcoidia bacterium | reverse complement strand
CCCCTGGTGGAGCTGCCCCGCCTCAGCCCTAAAAAGGGGGTCAGGATCTTCGCCAAGCTGGAGGGCAACAACCCCACCGGCAGCCTCAAGGACCGCATTGCCCTCTACATGATCCGCCGGGCCGAGGAGAACGGGGACCTCACCCGGGACAAGACCATCCTGGAGGCCACCAGCGGCAATACCGGCATCTCCCTGGCCATGATCGGCCAGCGCAAGGGCTACCGGGTAAAGGTGGTCATGCCCGAGAGCGTCAGCCCGGAAAGGGTGGAGCTTCTCCACCTCTTTGGGGCGGAGATCGTCTTCTCCGAGGGGTCCGGCGGGACCAACCGGGCCATCGAGGTGGCCCAGGAGATGGCGGCGAAGGACGGGCAATATTTCATGCCCTACCAGTACGGCAATGACGCCAACCCCCTGGCCCATTACGAGACCACGGCCCCGGAGATACTGGAGGACATGCCCGATATCGATGCCTTCGTAGCCGGACTGGGGACCGGAGGCACCTTGATGGGGGTGGGGCGGAGGCTGAAGGAGCACAACTCCAACATCAGGATCGTCGCCGTGGTGCCCAACCCCGGAGACCGCATCATGGGGCTTCGCAGCCTGGAGGAGGGCTTCACCCCCCCCATTGTGGACCTGGCCCTTTTGGACAGCAGGATCGTCGTGGACTCCAAGCAGGCCTTCGTGGCCACCCGGGAGCTGACCAAAAAGGAGGGGCTCTTTGCCGGCATCTCCTCGGGCTCGGTGATCGTGTGCGCCCAGCGCATCGCCCAACGGATGGAGAAGGGCAACATCGTGGCCCTCCTGGCCGATGGCGGCTGGAAATACCTCAGCACCCGACTCTGGACCCGGTCCATAGAGGACATGGAGAACGACATCGACTCCCTGATCTGGTGGTAAGCCTTGCTTCTTCTGACCAAGCAGCATGCCGGTGAGATGATCGCCCACGCCCAGGCCGAGGCGCCCAACGAGTGCTGCGGCCTCCTGGCGGGCCCCAAGGGCCGGGTGGAGCGCGTCTACCGGGCCCAGAATGCCGACCTCAGCCCCGTCCGCTACAGCCTGGCGCCCAAGGAGCTTTTGGGCTACATCAAGGAGATCGATGACCGGGACTGGGAGCTCCTGGGTATCTTTCACTCCCATACTCACACCCAGGCCTACCCCTCGGAGACCGATGTCAAGATGGCCTTCTGGCCCGACTGCCTCTATGTCATTATCTCTCTGGAAGAGCCCCGGGAGCCCCACCTCCGGGCCTTCAGGATCCTCGACGGTAAGATCGAGGAAGAAGACATAATAATAGAGTAGGCGCCCTCCGCTATTTGACCGTAAGCCGCGAAAAGAGTAAGATTACCAGTAGTACATGGTATGTGGGCTTTAGCGCATACCGCCTCGCGCCAATGCAAGACCAAAGGTGGGCGAATGATCGGCGTAACCAAGCTTCTCTGCGGTGTGGACAGTTCCGGCGATGAACTCCGCTACCGGAAATCGGTACATACCCGGCCGGTAGTGGTCTGGAATTTCACCCGCCAATGCAACCTCCATTGCGTTCACTGCTATGCCGAGGCCCAGAGCGGGGCCTCCCCCCAGGAGCTCTCCACGCAGGAGGGCAAAGCTCTCATAGACGACCTGGCCCAATTCGGGGTCCCGGTCCTCCTCTTCTCCGGAGGGGAGCCGCTGGTCCGCCCCGACCTCCTGGAGCTGGCGGCCTATGCCACCGGGCGAGGCCTCAGGACGGTGGTCTCCACCAATGGCACCCTGATCACCCGCGATATGGCCCGGGGGCTGAAGGACGCCGGCATCGTCTATGCGGGGGTGAGCCTGGACGGCCTGAAGGACACAAACGACCGCTTCCGGGGCAAGAAGGGCGCCTTCGAGGGGGCCCTGGAGGGCATCAGGCACTGCCGGGAGGCGGGCCTGAAGTCGGGGCTGCGCTTCACCATCACCAAACACAACTTCCGGGAGGTGGGCAGCATCTTCGATCTGGTGGAGGAGGAGGACATCCCCCGCCTCTGCTTCTATCACCTGGTCTATTCCGGACGGGGCAGCGCGCTGGTGGACGCCGATCTGGCCCGGGAGGAGACCCGGGAGGTGATGGACCTGGTCTTTCACCGGGCCCGGGACCTCCACAACCGGGGAATACAGAAGGATATCCTCACCGTGGACAATCACGCCGATGGCGTTTACCTGTACCTTCAGGTGGCCAAGGAAGGCCCGGACAGGGCGCAGGAGGTCTACAAGTTCCTGGAGTGGAACGGCGGGGCCAGCTCCGGGGTGGGCATCGGCGACATAGACCACCTGGGCGAAGTGCACCCCGACCAGTTCTGGCGCCACTACTCCCTGGGCAACGTGAGGGACCGGAGCTTCTCCCAGATATGGCAGGACACATCCGAACCCCTGCTGGCGGGCCTGAGGGAGAGAAAGTCCAGGGTCAAGGGGCGCTGCGCCGCCTGCCGGTATCTGAACCTGTGCGGGGGCAACTTCAGGGTCCGGGCCGAGGCGGTCCACGGCGATATCTGGGCCCCCGACCCGGCCTGCTACCTGACCGATGATGAAATAGGCCTCGCCTCTTAGGAGTCCCTCTGATGACCAGCGGAGACGCCCTTACAACCCAATCCAAACTCACGTTCGGCAACATCGATTTCGATACCACCCCCTTTCTGGCCTTCTGGGAGGTGACCAGGGCCTGTACCCTGGCCTGTCGCCATTGCCGGGCCACCGCCCAACCCCGGCGCCACCCCCAGGAGCTCACCCGGGAGGAGGGGTACGACCTTATCGACCAGGCGGCCGGAATGGGGATACCCCTGCTCATTCTCAGCGGGGGCGACCCCATGATGAGGCCGGACCTATTCGATTTTATTCGCTATGGCACCGACAAAGGGCTTCGGATGTCCCTGGCCCCCAGCGCCACCAAGCTGGTGACGGCGGAGGCCCTGGGCAGGGCCAAAGAGATGGGCCTGGCCCGGGCATCCCTCAGCCTGGATGGGTCCACATCCGCTATCCACGACGCCTTCCGTCGCACCCCGGGCTCCTATCAGCGCACCATCCGGGCCATTGAGGCCGCCCGGGAGGCCGCCGTCCCCATCCAGATAAACACCACGGTCAGCCGGTTCAACATCGGGGACCTGGAGGACATGAGAGGCCTGGTGGCCGGGTTCGGGGCCGTCCTCTGGGACCTCTTCTTCCTGGTGCCCACCGGAAGGGGAAACCGGGACGACATGATCTCCCCCCAGGAGCACGAGGACGTATTCCACTGGCTCTACGGCCTGGCCCCCCAGGTCCCCTTCGACATCAAGACCACCGCCGCCGAGCACTATCGCCGGGTGGCCCTCCAGATGGGCCGGGACCACCATCCGGACACCCCACCCCCCGCGGACGGAATAGGCCGGGCGGCCCGGGGGGTGAATGACGGCAAGGGCTGCTGTTTTATCTCCCACATCGGCGAGGTCTATCCCAGCGGCTTCCTGCCCCTGGTGGCCGGCAACGTGCGGGAGAGGCCCCTGGCCGACATATACCGCAACTCACCCCTGTTTCTGGACCTCCGGGACCCGGATAAGCTCAAGGGCAAGTGTGGCCGCTGCCCGTACAGGTCGCTCTGCGGGGGTTCCCGGGCCCGGGCCTACGCCGTCACCGGGGACTACCTGGAGGCCGAGCCCAACTGCATCTACCAGCCACCGGAAACCCGGGGGGAAACATGATAGCCCTGGACACCCTCGATAAGAAGCTGCTGGAGGCGGTGCAGAAGGGCTTTCCCCTGGCCCCTGAGCCCTTTTCTCAGCTGGGAGGGGAGCTGAATATCAGCCCCCCGGACGTCCTGCAGCGAATCGAGGCCCTCAAAAATCAGGGCATTATCCGGGAGATAGGCCCCATCTTCGATGGCCGGGCCCTGGGCTTCCAGTCCACCCTGGTGGCCATGCGCCTGCCCCGCCAGGAGCTGGACGGGGCCGCCGGGACCATCGGGCGGCACGCGGGGGTAAGCCACAATTATGCCCGGAACCATACCTTCAACCTGTGGTTCACCCTGGCCCTGCCGCCGGGGGCGGACCTGCCGGGGGAGATCGACGCCCTGGCGGCCAGGGTGGGGGCGGACGCGACGCTCTCGCTGCCCGCCCTCAGGATATTCAAGATTGGCGTGCAATTTCAACTGGGCGAGGAGGGCCGGGTCTCCACCCACGCCGGGGCCCCCGGCACCCCCACCACACCCCCCGGCAACGGACAGAACACCCCTTCGGGCATCGAGCTAAGCCCCCGGGAAAGGTCCGCCGGCCGGGAGCTGGAGGTGGACCTCCCCCTGACCCTCCGTCCCTTTGAGCCCATGGCGGAGAGGGCGGGGATACCCCCGGAGGAGTTTCTGGGGCTGGCCCGGGGGTTTCTGGAGCGGGGCATCATGCGAAGATATGCCGCC
>JAZFUS010000294.1:0-4245 GCA_036447315.1 Dehalococcoidia bacterium | reverse complement strand
TCAGAGTAATATTGCTCTCCCCACACCCTCTGAAGGAGCATGCTGTGGGTGAGCACTTTGCCCGCATTGGTGGCCAACTGCTGGAGCACGGTATACTCCGTGGGGGTAAGCTTGATCTCGGTGCCCCGCACCACGAGACGCCTCATGGCGAAGTTGATCTCGATATCCCCGCAGGTAAGGGTGGGCTGGGGGGGAGCAAATCGCGACACGTCGGAATGGCGGAGGGCGGTTTTTATGCGCGCCATCAATTCCGCGATTCCAAAGGGCTTGGTAATGTAGTCGTCCGCCCCCAGCTCCAGGCACCTCACCTTGGACTTTTCATCCCCCTCGGCGCTGAGCATTATGATGGGCACCTGAGACCATTCCCTCAGCCGGGTGCACACCTCCACACCGTCCAGCTTGGGCATCCTTATGTCCAGGATCACCAGATCGAAGGTTTCCCTCTCCGCTATCTGCAGGGCCTCCTCTCCGTCAACGGCGATGGTGACCCTGTAATTCCTGGCCTTGAGGTTGGTAGAGAGGAACCTCAACAGGGCCGGGTCATCGTCTACGGCAAAAATATGAGGCTCATTCATAATTTCTTTACCCCCTTAGTTGGTCGGTAAGCTAAAGCTGAATCGGGCGCCTCCGCCGGGATTGCTCTCTACCCAGATCTTTCCGCCGTGGGCCTCTACGATGCCACGGCAGATAGCCAGGCCGAGCCCGGTGCCTCTCCTGCGTCCGACTGAATTGTTCTCCATCTGGTAAAAGCGCTCGAATATTTTCTCCCGGAGGTCCGGGGGAATGCCGGGGCCCTCGTCGGTGACGCTGATTATCGCCTGTTCCCCATCCTGGCGTGCCTCAATGGTTATGAGGGTGCCCTCCGGGGAGTACTTCGCCGCGTTCCCCACCAGGTTGGTGAACACCTCACCGATGTGGCCGGCGTCCACGGAAAACCGGGACAGATCCGGGGGAATGATAGTGGTAAGCCTGTGCCCCGATGTCAGGCTCAACAGCCTGTCTTTTATCATTTCCAGGACCACGGTGACCTTCGTCCATTCCCTGGTGACCTCCAGGGCTCCGGCCTCCAGGCGGGACATCAGCAGCAGTTCCTCTATGAGGCGGTTGAGTCCGTCGGCCTCTCTATCTATGGTCTGAAGAAAGTCGTGCCGGGTGGCTTCGTCGAACTCCACGTCGGGCTGCAGGAGGCTGCTGGCAAACCCTTTGATGGCCGCCAGGGGGGTGCGCAATTCGTGGGATATGTTGGCCAGGAACTCCGTCCGCATGGTATCCAGTTCCCTGAGGGCCCTGGCGCTGGAGGCCTCTTCATAGAGATGCGCGTTGTGCACGGCGATGGATATCTCCCTGCCGATTTCGGTAAGCAGCTCCACCTCCCGGGCGTTGAAGCAGCGCTCCGAGGAGGTGGCCACTCCCAATACCCCGATGCTCTCCCCGCCGGCTATCAGGGGGACCCCGGCGTATGACCGGTACCCCCCCTCCGCCAGGGGGGCCAGGGTGGGCTCGGCCCCGCCGGCCAGCTCCTCCACAACGACGGGCCGCGCCTGCCCGAGGATGCGGCCCATGACGCCCTGGTCAACCCCGGAGAGGCTTATTTTCGCCACCAGCTCCGGGGTGAACCCGTAGGAACCCTCCAGGGCCAGATGGCCATCCGACCGGAGATGTACCGAACAGGCCGCCACGTCCATGGCCTCGGCTACTTTTTGAAGCACCAGGTCTATGATACGCTGGAGGTCCATGGACTGGGATATGGCCCGGGATACGGCCAGGAGGATGCTCATCTCGCGGCCGTGCTGTTCCAGTTCACCCAGCAGTTTCCGGTTTTCCAGGACCAGGCCCTGTTTCTCCATCCCCCGGTCGATGACCGATAGGAGTTGGTCCGGGTCCAGGGGTTTTTCCAGGAAGGCAAAGGCGCCGAGGTTCAGCGATTGGATGGCATTGTCCACCGAAGAGCGCCCGGTCAGCATTATGGCTATGATGTCGGGGTGCAACTCTATGACCGCGGGCAGGAGTTCGGTGCCCCCCATATCCGGCAAGCTGATATCCAGGATGGCTACGTCGTAAGGGCGGTCCCCGTTCCCGGCTATGGCCTCGCCCCCCGAGGCAGCGGTATCCACCGCATAGCCCTTGGCCTGGAGGATGCGTTTGATGACCTCCAGGAAACCAAGGTCATCATCCACTACCAGTATGTTCTTTTTGTCCGATGGGGTAGAGGTCATTATTCCTTCTTCGTATCGCCCTGAATCAGCATTGTCACCGGCCGAATTGGCCCACCAGGTCCACCACCTGGGAGGGGTCGAAGGGTTTATAAAGGCAGTTGACGGCGGAGGCCTTCAGGCCCTTCTCCACGATGTCATGTACCTCGTCGCCGTACCCCGTCATCATGACCACCATCAGGTCGGGGCTGATCCTCTTCAATTCGAGGCAGGTTTCCAGCCCGTTCATATTGGGCAGCCTGATGTCGACAAAGGCCACTGAGCACGCCGTTTCCCCGGCTATGCTCACCGCCTCCTCTCCGCTGGAGGCGGTGTATACCAGGTAACCCTCCAGCTCCAGGGCCTGGGCCATGGTCCGGGAAAAGCTGGGGTCGTCGTCCACGATGAGGACAGGGGCGGTCAGGGTGGCCGCCTTGACCATCTCCAGGACGCGGGCGATATTTATGGGCTTGGCGGTGACGCTGAGGGCACCCTCCTCCCGGGCCTTCTGGACCAGCGCCTGGTCATAGTAGGCCGTCATCAGAATTACCCGGGCCGCGGGGTTGGCCTGCTTGATTCTCCGCAGGGCCTCCACACCGCTCATCCGGGGCATGATGATATCCATGAGCACGACATCGAAAGAGTGCGCTTTGAATTTGTCGACGGCGGCACGTCCGTCCGCGGCGACATCGACTATGAAGCCGCTCCGTTTGAGGATCTGGGAGAGGGTATAGAGGAGATCGGGATTGTCGTCAACTACGAGTACTCTGGTCTGTTCGCTCATTCTAACTTACCCCCGCCGTGGCCAGGGGCAGCCCTATGGAGAAGGTGGTCCCTTTCTCTACTTCGCTGGCGACTTCCATGGTGCCTCCATTCTGTTCTATAAGTCTTCCCGTGATGGCCAGTCCCAGGCCGATGCCCTTGGACTTGGTGGTGAATAGCGGTTCAAATATCCTGTCCAGGTTTTCCTCGGGGATACCGCACCCGGTATCCGTGAACCTGACCCAGGCATGTCCATCACCCACATCGGTGCTTATGTTAAGCTCTCCATCACCGCTCATGGACTGTATGGCATTGGAGATGATGTTGGCAAAGGCCCGGCCCACCTGCTCGGCATCGGCGCTGACCTGGGGGGAGCCGGAATCGAATTCGGCCGACACGGATATGTCGTCCGGCACGGCAACCCACGATAGGCTCTGCTTCACCAGGCCGTTGAGGTTGACGGTGGCCAGGGATGGCTGCCTGACGCGCGTAAAATCCAGCAGGTCGGTGACGATTTTGTTGCCTATGTCAACCTGCTGATCCAGCAGTTTGAGGGTGGTGAGGGTATCGTCATCGCTGCTATCGGCCAGGGTCATGTTAAGCAGGTATACGCAGTTCCTGATGACGTTGAGCGGGTTGCGAAGCTCATGGCCTACCCCCGATGCCAGCTCTCCCACCGCCGCCAGCCTCTCGGAGCGAACGATCTTGTCCTGGGCTTGCTCCAGGTCCTTGGTCCGCTCCTTGACCATCTTTTCCAGCCCCTGCGAATAGCGTTTGAGGGACTGCTCCAGCTCTATCCGGCGCACGGCTCCGCTGATCCTTTCGGCCAGGGTCTTCACAAAGTGACACTGATGCCGGAAGAAGGGATATCGCTTCTTCGCGGAGGGACAGCGGCGGGCACAGCTAATTTCCACATTTCCCAATACCTCCCCGCTCACCAACACCTCCTCCTCCACCATGCCCGAGGTCTCCTGGAAATCCGGGCTCTGGTATGTTTTGCCCCGTACCTTCATCCTGATCCTCATCCCCTCCGGGAATAGTATGTCCTGCGGGATGATTTCCAGGACCGTTGAGAGGAATGCCTTGATGGAGTTGGTACCATCAGCGGCCTTTCCCACGTCATAGAGGCATTTGAGCTCGTTCATGCTTTTGCGGCGCTGCTCATCGGCTTTTTGCAACATGGCAATCGCCGATCCCACGGCACTGAGGATGACGGCAAACGACGCGGGCACGAACACCGCGGCGGGATAGGGACCCACGAATATGGCATAGGGCAGGAGGATCAACCCGG
>JAZFUS010000293.1:0-3045 GCA_036447315.1 Dehalococcoidia bacterium | reverse complement strand
TGCCCTTCTTGTAGGCCGCGGACAGGTCCTGAAAGGTCTCCGGCACGTACCAGGCCAGCTGCACCAGAAGCTCGTTGGTGGCGTCCAGGGCCACCGGGGCCCCCAGGGACTCCGCGGTCTCCACCAGGCGGGCGTAGACATCGCGGCCCTCCCGGGCCCTTTTCAGGACATAGTTTTCACCCCATACGGCGTCGTGGATCTCGGGGTCGTCCACCATGGCCACCAGCTCGTTGGGCAGGTCCCAGAGCGGCTCGTGGGCGTGAAAGGCAAGGATAACGTTGGCCCGTTTCATGGCGCCGGCTCCCCGCCCCCGAAGGTGAGCTCGCTGGAAACATCGGGGTGCTCCTCTTTATATTTCCTCTTCAGGCGCTGGGCTTCGCCCGATTCCTGCCATTCCATGGCCCTGTCCACCACTGCCCGGAGCAGCCGGCCGGCCTCTTCCCTCTGGGCCTGGGGAGCGGCTTCTCCCAGCGCCTCCGCGGCCCGGTACAGCAGCCGGGCTCCCCACTCGATCATCTCCACGCTCCACCAGGGCCGGCCGCTGGCCCACCAGAACTGGCAGCTGTGCAGGCCCTCATCCAGAAGCCTTCGGGCCTCGGGGAAACCCGCCGCCCCCTCCGGCGCCCCCCTGACCATTTGAAGCACCAGGCCGGTGAGCGCCCACTGCAACCGGTGCAGCTCATGGCCCGGGTATTGCCACTGGGGATAGGGTACCCCCTGCTCCATCTCGTCCTCCCAGGCGCTCCAGGACGAGGGGAGCGGGCTCACCACCTCCACCCGGTGGAAAAGGCCGGTGAGCTCCGATATGGTGCAGGTCCCGGGCCTCCCCCGGGCGAAGATATCGGAGAGGAGCCTCTCCTGCCCCGGACGGTGGTGGCCGTAGACCTCGCCATCGGTGCCGCTGAGAAGATAGGTCTTGTCCTCCAGCCTCCCGTCCAGGGCGTCGAGAAAGGTCTCCGCCGAGGGGTATGTGCCGTAGGTGATGCCGGCGCTGAAGGGGCGCTCCTTGAAGAATACCCCGAATCCCCCCAGCCCCTGGACCTCATAGAGCCGGTCGTACCGGACGGAGCCGGTTTTTCCGTTGTAGGCCAGCTCGTCGGCGAGGATCCAGCTAAAGCCCTCTTCGGCCGCGATGCGGGCCACCTCGGGGCTGTAGCACATCTCGGGGGGGAAGAAGCCTCGGGGACTGTACACATCGCCGAAGTAGCGGCGGTTGACCTCGGAATTGAGGCGGATCTGCCGGACCGCCTCGTCCCGGGGGATGAGGGGCAGGATGGGATGGTACATGGCGCTTCCGGTAAACTCGATTTGCCCCCTCCGGGCCAGCCGGCGAAGGCCATCGATTACATCGTCGAGCCCGTATCCGGCGAGCTGCTGGGTGAGGACCGCATTTATGTTGAGGGTGATCTTGGCGGCCGGGGCCTCCTCCAGTATCCGCACCAGCGGGCGATAGCACTCATCGGTGACCTTGCGGACGATCTCCTCCGTCTGAGTCGGCGGCTGATAGATATGCAGGAAATTGCTCCAGTACAACGGCCTCCCCCCGGACTTTTAGTGAACGAACAGCTGGTCTTCGAGTTTATTCCTGATGTCCCGGGCGGCTACCGTGCGGTAGTAGGAATCGCGCTTCGTTTCATCGTCGGCCCCGCTCTTGTTTATGGACCGGAAGGCGTTGACCACCACGCGGAGCTGGTCGAGGAGGCCCATGTGGATGATATTGATGTCCCACATGGGACGCTTGCTGGCCCACCACATCTGGCAGCTGTGCTCGGCCCGGTCCAGGAGGCGGCGGGCGATGGCGGCGGAGTGGCGGCTCTCATCGTTGTCGGCGCACCCCTCCGCCTTCCTCACCAGGTCGATGCAGATGGCCAGGTGTTCCCACTGGAGGCTGTGTATGTGGTTGTTCCTGTCATGCCAC
Source organism: Dehalococcoidia bacterium (assembly GCA_036447315.1). Taxonomy (GTDB): domain Bacteria; phylum Chloroflexota; class Dehalococcoidia; order JACVQG01; family JAZFUS01; genus JAZFUS01. Next base: position 1,127 of record JAZFUS010000293.1, on the reverse strand, counting down.
AGGGGGTAGGGGTTGTCGGCCTCCAGGTCGTCGGCGGTGGTGCTCCAGGATGAAGCCTTGGGCTCCAGCACCTGGCCCTGGGGGAAGAGATCGAGAAGCTCGCTGATGGTGACCATGTGGACCTGGGCGGCGGCCTCGGAGCTTGCCAGCAGCGTGGCGTGCTGTCCCGCCAGCACCTTGGCCTGCCTGACGTCCTCATAGGCCTGCAACGGGGGTTCGAGCTCATCGTACACCTTCGCCAGGAACATCCTCTCCCAGCCCTGGATGTGGTGGCCGAAGGTCTCGGCGTCCATGGCCGTGACCACATAGATGTTCTCCCGGTCCCCCCTCTTCTGGTCCAGGTCGGCCAGGAACTCCGTGGGTCCCAGGTCCTGAAAGGCTATCTTGTTGGAGAGCACGTCATCGCGAAAGAAGACCGTCAGGGCCTCGTCGTCAGCTTCCGCCCGGTAGATCACGTCCACCGGCCACTCCTCGGGACAGGCCAGGCCGCTGAGGATAATCCACTGGTATCCGGTCTGGGCCACGGGCGAGAGCAGCTTCGGGCTGTAGCACATCTCCGGGGGGAAGAACCCCTTGGGCGCGTAGGGGTCCCCGAAGAAATGGCGGTTGGTGCGCCGGTTGAGGCTTATCTGCCTCTGAATCTCGACCCGGGGAAAGAGGGGTAATATGGGGTGGTGCATACCGCTTCCGGTGAACTCGATCTGCCCCTTTTGGGCCAGGGCCCGGAGGCCGTCGATGACGTCGGAGTGGCCGCAGTCCATGAGCATCTCGGTCAAGACGCCGTTGACGTTGATGGTGGCCCGGGCGTGGGGGTACTCCTCGAAGACCCGGATGAGGGGCCGGTAGGACTCGTCGCAGATCCTTCTCAGCATCGAGGGCATCTGGGTGGGCGGCTGATAGAAGTGGAGCAGTTGCGCCCAGTAGATCATGTAAGCCTCACCCCGGAAGGATTATATGAACATGTCCCCTATATTTATTCTACCAAGTGCCCGGCCTTCGCTGTCAAATATTCGGGGGGTATTTTCTAGAAGCGAGGTTGGGGGTTGCGGGTGGTGGTAAAATGGGGGCATGGATAAGAGTATTCGCATTTGGGTGACTGGCCTCAAACAAAAGAGATGGTGGCCATT
>JAZFUS010000292.1:0-2524 GCA_036447315.1 Dehalococcoidia bacterium | reverse complement strand
TGATGAATGCCGAGGGTGACCGGGTGGCGGTGCATCACGGGGAGGCGGTGGAGATCGATACACCCGGTGAGGTGAGGGTGGCGGTGCCCCGGGAGCAGGCCCGGACAGCCCCCACCCCTGCCTAGAAGAACGCCCCTTCATTGACGCCGGTAGGCTTGAGCATCTATCCGGAATGTTCGAGCTTACCTGCCTTCGGCCGAGCCTCCCGACGAAAAACGAAAAATCGCCACCCGTCCCGCCCGGCGCCCGACCTTCGTTTGCCTTTCCCATTTAGGCCCGTATAAAGGAGGTCACGATGAGCATCAAGAGACTGTTTATCCTGAACGCGGTCGTCTTTGGCATCTTCGGTATCGGGCTTATGATAGCTCCCGCCCTGTTATTGAGCTTCTTCTACGATGCCTCCACCGATGCCACGGGCATCTACGGCATAAGAAGCTGGGCGGCAGCGTCGTTCGGCCAGGCGATTTTAAGCTGGCTGGTCCGCGACCTGAGGGCTTCGGATGCCAAGCATGCCATCGTGATCGCCTTCTTTGCCATGTACACCCTGGGCTTCATTATCGACATCGGCTTCCAGATATCGGGTGTCTTCAACGCCTTTGGCTGGTCGAGCCCCGTTATCGCGGGATTCTTTGCCCTCGCCTTCGGCTACTATGCGCTGATCCGTCCGGAAAAATAGGGTGGCCCGCCAGCTCTTTCATGACACCGGTTTGGTAAGGGCTTGACCGGCACTTTGACACCATGGATGCCGGGAGCTCAATCCGCTTCCGGAGGGGTCTCCAGCCCCAGAAGCAATTCCCCAAATCCCTCGATGGCCTCGTGGATATGAAGCAGGCTCAGCGCATGCCAGGTGAACGCCGTGGCGCTGCTGACAGCCGGTTTTCCCGTCTCCTGCTCCAACATCTCGATATGTTCGACGGTCGGCCAGCGGGGACAGGTGATCAGGATGCCATCAGCCTCGGGTGTTTCGTAGTACAGGCGCTTTGCCAGCCGGTAGGAGGCATACTCCGGGAGCTGGTCTATATCGGCGTTGTGGCGGATGCCCAGGCCTCCGGAGTTGACCACCTCGAACCCCGACTCGGTGAGGTAGTGCGCCATGCGGCGATACAGGGGCTCTTCGAACGGCGATGCCAGCACGACCTTGTGGACCCCCAGCGTCCGCAGCGCCGATATCTCGGCGATGATATGGGCCGATACCGGCACCCCGACCTTCTCCCGAATGGGGTCCAGGATGACATGTTCGTTTCCCGGCCCCAATCTGGTGAAAACGGGGTTGCCGCCGATCATCACGACCTGAGCGCCGCTGTCCACCAGGTCCACAGCCTGGGCTTCAATGGCCTGGATCTGTGTCTCCAGCTGCTCGTCGGACAGGTCGCGGACCGTCCCCGTGGTGCTCAAGATCATGGTCCCCTCCGGAGCCATCAGATAAAACTCGTATACCAGCATGTGGCCCAGAGAGGGAGACGCGTGACCGATTCGACCTCGCCATCCGTACATAGTGACCTCCTTTAATGTGGGTATGAAGTGCGGCCCATGGCCGCAAAGCCAACAGAAGTGATTGAATTCGCATACATGTCGCCGGACGGTCTAGGCACTTTCCGCTGCCCTTTCGGATAGCTTAAGGGGGGAACCGTAGGGCCGGTTCAGCAGCCAGACAAGGGTCCAGCCGAACAGGAAATTTGAGGACATTACCTCGACGAAGTGGGCCATTCGCACTCTAGTGGGAAAAAACTCACCCGGCACCAGCAGCCCGGCGGCCATAAGCACCGAGAAGGCCAGGCCCACGGCCAGGCCGGCCTCCCACTGCCGGCCTTTCATCATACGGATTACCGGCAATGCCAGCGCCGTGAACATCAGGCCCCGCAGCAACTGGAACGGAAAAAACCACCCGGGCAGCCGGAGGTCGCCGTAGAACTCCTGAAAGGCCTCACCGGCCAGCGGCCTGGCGACGAGCAGGCCAAACGAAAGGTAAATGACCACATACATGACCGCGATCAGTATCAGCCTCCTGGCCCACACCCACCGGGGCATGACGAGTCGCGGGCTGGGTCCCGGCGCCTCTCCGGCCCCGCGCATCCTTCCGTGGACCAGGACTGCCAGCGGTGAAAACAGGGCAATTTGGATAACGCCCTGCAGGAACAGCTTGGGCATCGCCTCGTCCGGGATAACGTCCACGAGGTACTGGAGAAATATAACCGCCTCGATAAGTGACAGGAACACCTTCATCCCAAGGAACATCAGGAAGACCGTGGCCACCAGGGGCCAGCCCCTCCATCTGGAACGGAGGATCATGTAGCTCAGGACGATGGTTTCCAGAGCGCCGGCGATGAGCAGGCCGGCCATCTCACCCCCCGGGCCAATGGCCTGTGAGGCATCGGTAAGGCCGGCCGCCACCGAGGCCGCTCGATCGAGAGCAACCAGAAGGAGGGTCAGGATGACAATCTTCAGTCCCAGCGTGACTGCTGTTTTCGCGCTCATGGCACCGATGATAAGCCTGTGCCGCCTGGCGGTCAAGCCCTATCGTTGC
>JAZFUS010000291.1:0-15283 GCA_036447315.1 Dehalococcoidia bacterium | reverse complement strand
CCCAGCTTGCCCTTGAGCTCCAGGATCAGCCGGGCCGCTATCTTTTTGCCCAGGCCCGGCACCTGGGACAGGACGTCCACGCTCCCGCCCATGATGGCCAGGGTCAGCTCCTGTGCTGAATAGGTGGAGAGCACGGCCAGGGCCAGGCGCGGCCCCACCCCGGTAACCCCCATGAGGCTCTGGAACAGCGCCAGCTCCTGGGGAGTGACGAAGCCGTAAAGGGCCAGGATGTCCTCGCGGACGTGAAGGTGGGTGTGGAGATGGACCTCCTCCCCCACCCCTCCCAGCCGGGCCAGGGCGGAGGTGGGCATGAACACCTGGAGGGTGACGCCGCCCACCCGGACCAGGGCGTGGCCCAACCCCCGGGCCTCCAGCTTCCCGTGAAGGCCGGCGATCACGCCCGGGCCTCGCTCAACAGGTGGTCGAGGCGGGAATACTGGAGGTGGCACAGGGCCACCGCCAGGGCATCGGCAGCATCGCTGGAGCGAGGCGGTTCGGACAGCCGGAGGATCATTTTAACCATCTCCTGGACCTGCTCCTTGGAGCTGGTCCCATAGTTGGTAACCGACAGCTTTACCTGGGCCGGGCTGTACTGATAGACGGGGAGGCCCCGCCGGGCCGCCGCCAGGATGGCTATCCCCTGCGCCCGGCCCACGGCCAGGGCGGAGCGGGGGTTCTTGGCCACGAAGGGCTCCTCGATGGCGACCTCTTCGGGGTGGAGACGGTCGATAACGGCCTCCAGCTTCTCAAACAGGCCCGCCAGCCGGAGGGGAGGGGCGGTGCTGCGGGAGGCGGTCAATACCCCGCAGTCCAGCATGGTGACGGACTCCGGACCCTCCACCAGACCGTAGCCCATGGCAACAGTTCCCGGGTCTATGCCCAGAACCCTCATCTCCCCAGCTCCTTAACGGGAATACTCCTCCAGCGCGGCATCGGAGAAATCGGCATTGCTATAGACATGCTGCACCTCGTCCAACTCCTCCAAGAGGTCCAGGAGCTTCAGGGTCTGCCGGGCCGCCTTGTCGTCCACCTGCACCTGTGTGCTGGGCACCATCGACAGATCCGCCGAATCCACGGACCTCCCCTTCTCCGACAGCGCCTTTCTCACGGGCTCCAGCTCCTGGGGGGTGGTAAATACCTCAAGGTAGCCGTCTTCGATCTTTACATCGGCGGCCCCGGCATCGATGGCCTCCAGGGCTATCTCCTCCGCGTCCTCACCCCCGACCGACACGGTGATAACCCCCCGGGACTCGAAAATCCAGGCTACGGAGCCGGTATCACTCAGGCTGCCGCCATTTCGGGAAAAGAAGTTTCGCACCTCCGGAAGGGTCCGGTTTCGATTATCGGTCACGGCCTCAACGATAATGGCCACTCCGTTGGGGCCGTAACCCTCCAGGGTCATCTCCACCAGGTTTGCCCCCTCTTCCCCTCCGGCGCCCTTCTTGATGGCCCTCTCGACATTCTCCATGGGCATGTTGCTGTCCCTGGCCGTCTGCACCACCAGGCGGAGGCGAAAGTTGGATTCGGGGTCGGCGCCGTGGCGGGCGGCCACCGTTATCTCCCGGCTGAGCTTGGTGAATACCAGTCCCCGCCGGACGTCGGTTACCCCCTTCTGCCGCTTGATCTTAGACCATTTGGAATGCCCTGACATCCGCCCCCTCCTTAGATTTGCTCATCGCCGGTCAAAATCCACCGCCCCCGATTTTAGCACTTTAAAGGCTCCGGGGTCAAAGCGGTATTGAGGCATCGTGATACTATGGCTTGACATATATCCCAGAGATGCTATAATAACGCTCGATGTCCGTGTAATACGGTATGTTGTATGAAATTCAACGTAGCCCAGCTGCTAAAGCAGCCCGTGGGTACGAAACATTATTATTTTATAGATGAATATAGTGACCTCGGCGATGGAGACCTCTGTCTCATAAGAGGGGAGGTGACGTTGGTTCGCATCGACCGGGGAGTATCGGTCCTGGGCCCCCTCGCGGGTAAGCCTAAGGCAGTGTGTAGTCGCTGCCTCGGTATGTTAGTTTATCCTATCGCCTTCACACTTCAAGAAGAATTCTACCCCACACCGGACTCCCTCGACGGAGTTCAGCCGCCTATGTTTGATGCGGCGGAAGACCTCGTTATCGACGACCACCACATCCTCGATCTCGCGGAGACTGTGCGTCAACACGCGCTGTTAGCTATGTCCCCAACGCCCCTCTGTACACCCGATTGCGCCGGTTTATGCCCCTCCTGTGGCCAGGACCTCAACGTGGACCCCTGCGCCTGCCTGCCGGAGGGACAAAAGGAGTTAATGAATAATGGCACCCTTACCTAAAAAGAAAACCAGCAAGGAGCGCCAGGGCAAAAGGCGAAGCCACCAAGGGCTCAAACCCCCGTCCCTGGATACCTGTACCCAGTGCCACAGCCCCAAGCTCTCCCACCGGGTCTGCACAGTGTGCGGGACCTACGCGGGCAGGGAAGTCATCGAGGTCAAAAGCGCCAAGTCCAAGAAGGGGGAGAAATGACCCAGCGGTATCCGGGAAGGGGGACCTGATTGAGAACACCCTTCTGTGACCTTTTCGGCATAGATTATCCCATCGTTCAAGGCGGTATGGCCTGGCTGGGCACCGCTGAGCTGGCTTCGGCGGTGTCCAATGCCGGCGGGCTGGGATTCATCGGGGCCGGGAGCTGCCCCGCCACGTGGGTCCAGGAACAGGTCTGGATGATGCGGGAACGGACGGATAAGCCCTTCGGCGTCAACATCATGCTGCTGTCGCCCCATATCAAAGAAATAATGGAGATGCTCTGGGAGGAGAGGGTCCCTGTGGTGGCCACGGGGGCCGGGAATCCCGGAGTGTATGTTCCCAGGTTCAAAGAGGCCGGCATCAAGGTAATGCCCGTGGTCTCCAGTGTGGCGCTGGCCAAACGCCTGGAGAGGTCCGGGGTGGATGCCGTGGTGGCGGAGGGTCTGGAGTCGGGGGGCCACGTAGGAGATACCACCACCATGGCCCTGGTGCCCCAGATAGTGGATGCGGTGAGTATACCCGTGCTCGCCGCCGGAGGCATTGGCGACGGCCGAGGCCTGGCGGCCGCCCTGGCCCTGGGGGCCCAGGGGGTGCAGATGGGCACCCAATTCATCTGCGCCGAGGAGTGTATCGCTCACCCCAGCTTCAAACAAAAGATTATCGAAGCCCGCGACCGCGCCACGGTGGTCAGCGGGGAGTCCACGGGACATCCCGTCCGGTGCCTGGAGAACAAGATGACCCGCCAGTATCAGGACATGGCGAAGGCCGGGGCTCCGGCTGAGGAGCTGGACAAGTTCGGCGCGGGTAAGTTCCACCGGGGTGTCATCGAAGGTGATGTGGAAAATGGCTCGCTGATGGCCGGCCAGATTGCCGGAATGGTCAAAGAGATAAGGCCCGCCAAGGTGATTATCGAGGACATGATCACCGAGGCTCAGGAAGTAATGTCCCAAATGATATCGCTAACCAGGAGGGTCGCCCATGTCTAAGGAATCGCCGATTCCACCCCACGCCGCCAAAGTTGCCTATGTTTTCCCCGGCCAGGGGTCCCAGCATGTGGGCATGGGCTTGGACCTATACAAGCAATTCGCGTCGGCACGCCAGGTTTTCCAGGAGGCGGACGATACCCTGGGTTTCCGGCTTTCAAGCCTCTGCTTTGAGGGACCCGAGCCGGACCTGAACCTGACCATCAACGCCCAGCCCGCGATATTGACCATGAGTATAGCCTGCCTCTCCGCCGCCCGGGAGGCCGGTTTGCTGGACGGCCGACTCCAACCCTCTTATGTGGCCGGGCACAGCCTGGGGGAATACACCGCCCTGGTGGCGGCCGGAGCCCTGGACCTGGCTGATGGTGTCCGCCTGGTGCGGGACAGGGGCAAACTGATGCAGGCGGCCTCCCGGCAACACCCGGGGGGCATGGCGGCCATCCTGGGCCTGGAGCTGGCCACCATGGAGGATATCTGCCGCCAGACCGGGGCCCAAATAGCCAATGTTAACTGCCACGGGCAGATCGTCATCAGCGGCTCCAAAGGGGCCCTGGCCAAGGCCATGAAAATGGCCAAAGCCAAAGGGGTGAGGCGGGTCATCCCCCTGGAGGTCAGCGGGGCCTTCCATTCCTCCCGAATGCGCCGGGCCATCCGGGGCCTGGTCAGGATTCTCTCCGCGCTTCGCCTCAGGTCCCCTCGAGTTCCCGTGGTAGCCAATACCACCGCCCGGCCCCTGAAAACCACCAGAGCCCTGAAAAAGGAGCTTGAGCGCCAGCTTTGCGCCTGTGTCCAGTGGCAGAGGTCGGTGGAATTCATGTCCCGGTCCGGGGTAACTACCTATGTGGAGATTGGCCCGGGCAACGTGCTCAGCGGGCTCATCAAGCGCATATCCAAAGATGCCGAGGTCATGCACATCGGCAGCGTACGCAGCGTCAAGGGGTTGCCCCACTGATTCTTGACCTATCCGACCGGGTAGCTATAGTTACCGGAAGCTCCAGAGGCATCGGCCGGGCAGTGGCCCTGAAACTGGCAGAGCGGGGCGCCGCTGTTGTCGTCAATGGCGTCAAAGACCAGTCCTCCATAGACAGAGTAGCGGAGGAGATCCAAGCGGATAAGGGCCGGGCGGTCGGCATCCTCGCCGACGTGAGCTCGGCCCAAGATGTGTCCCGGCTGGCCGAGGCGGCTACCACCCATTTCGGCCGGGTGGATATCCTGGTCAACAATGCCGGAATCGTCCGCGACGACCTGCTGGTGCGGATGAAGGAGGAGGACTGGGACCTGGTCCTGGACACCAACCTGCGGGCCGCTTTTCTTTGCACCCGGGCGGTGCTAAGATATATGATGAAACAGCGGTGGGGGCGCATCATTAACATCACCAGTGTGGCCGGCATCATGGGCAATCCCGGGCAGGCTAATTACGCCTCGGCCAAAGCCGGGCTTATCGGGCTTACCAAAACCATTGCCCGGGAGGTGGCCTCCAGGGGTATCACGGCCAATGCCATCGCCCCCGGTATTATCGATACGGACATGACCCGGAATCTGGGGGATGAGCCCAGGGGGGAGCTCATGAAACAGGTCCCGCTGGGCTCCATCGGCACCGCCGAGGATGTGGCCCAGGCGGTGGCTTTTCTGGCATCGGATGAGGCAGGATACATCACCGGCCAGGTCCTGAACGTGGATGGCGGGCTGGCGATGGGGGTATAGGGGGGGAATTCAGCTTATCGCTGAAGACACCGAAGGGGCCTGTCAGGGCTATAACCGCCTCAGCAGCCGGCGCCGGGTGGTGGCCGCCTTTCATCTCACCTGTTAGATTCACTTAGATGTAGATGATCAAAACAGTCACCGGCCGGTCACGTCGTTCGGGGTGGCGTCCCGCGGCGAATGTCACAGTCCCCGGGGGGACCTGCCTTTGATGAGGAAAGAGCCCGACAAGGAGGTCAGAACATGGGTCTTGAGCTTTTCGATCTGTCCGATAGGATAGCGGTGGTCACCGGGGCGGGGCGGGGCATAGGCAAGTCCATTGCCCTCGGCCTGGCCGAGGCCGGGGCCCACGTGGTGGTGGCCGCCCGCACCGTCTCGCAGATTGAGGAAACGGCCGAGGAGATCACCAGGCTGGGCAGGAAGAGCCTGGCCATCCCCACCGACATGCAGTACGCCGAGCCCGTGGAGAACCTGATAAGCGCTACCATGAAGGAGTTCAAGCGCATCGACATCATGGTGAACAACGCCGGGGGCAACTTCTACCGCCCCTTCGCCGATATGACCGAGAGGGCCTGGGATGCCCTGATGCGGGAGGACCTCAAGAGCGTGTTTCTGGGCACCTCGACGGCGGGCAAGTTAATGCTGGAGCAGAAGCAGGGAAGCATCATCAATGTGGCGTCGGCGGCGGGCTTCATCCCCTTCCCGGGCATGGTCCATTATGCGACGGCCAAGGCCGCGGTCATCCACTTCACCCGCAGCCTGGCCCACGAGTGGGCCCCATTCAACATCAGGGTCAACGGCATCGCACCGGGTTTTATCGAGACACCGGGCGTCACCGACTTCGTAAACGCCCTCAAGGACACCCGGCCGGAGATGGCCGACGAGTTTATGAGCAACATCGCCATGAAGCGCATGGGCAGGCCCGACGAGATCAAGGGGCTGGCCATCTTCCTGGCCTCCGATGCCTCCAGCTATATCACGGGCGTCACGGTTGAGATCACCGGGGGCATGACCAAGTTCCTCAGCGGTCTCGGTGACGGAGACAGCTAGGGAATGAGCCTCTCCCTCTTCGACCTGAGTGACCGGGTGGCCATTGTCACCGGAGGCAGCCGGGGGATCGGGCGGGCCATCGCCCTGGGATTTGCCGATGCCGGGGCTCACCTGGTCATAGCCGCCCGCGGCACCCCCGACATGGAAGGGGCCGCCGCGGAGGTCCGGGCCAGGGGCCGAAGGGCCCTGAGCGTGCCCACCGATGTCCGCCGCAAGGCGGGGGTGGATAACCTGGTGAAGAGGACCCTCGAGGAGTTCGGCCGCATCGATATCCTGGTCAACAATGCGGGGACCTATGTTTGGAGTCCCGCGGTGGAGATGAGCGAGCGGGCCTGGGACGGCATGTTCAGCTCCAACATGAAGAGCGTCTTCCTGGGTTCCAGGGCGGCGGCCAGGGTGATGATGAAGCAGGGAGGGGGCACGATTATCAATATCAGTTCCATGGCCGGCCTGGTGCCCGATCCGGGGAGGACCGCATACAGCGCGGCTAAAGCCGGGGTCATCAACTTCACCAGGAATCTGGCCATAGAGCTGGCCCCTCACAACATTCGGGTCAATGCCATCGCCCCGGGGCTGATCCTGACCCCGGGTATAAAACAGGAAGTCAAAGAGACGAGGAAGAAGAGGCCCGGTTTTCGGACCTCTGTAGTGGGCCGGGTACCCATGGGGCGGGTGGGCATGCCCGAGGAGCTGGTGGGGGCGGCCATCTACCTGGCCTCCGCGGCCTCCGCGTATGTCACGGGGACCACCCTGGAGGTGGCGGGGGGCCTGACGATTCTGGCCGATTAGGGGGCTTACGGTGGCAGGGACACGCAGGCGAGCCCGGAGGTTGGCCCTCCAGGCGCTCTACGAACTGAATAGTACGAGGCACGACCCCGAGGAGACCCTCTCCCGCCTGCTGGGGGAGGCCGACCTCTCCCCGGAGCTGGGACAATTCTCCCAGGAGCTGGTCCGGGGGGTCCTGGAAAATCGTGAGCCCATCGATGCCCATATTCAAGCATTTGCCCCCGCCTGGCCCGTGGAACAGACCCCGGTGGTGGACAGAAATATTCTCCGTCTTGCCATCTTCGAGATTTTGCTGGATAATAGAGTGCCGGTGAAGGCAGCCATCAATGAAGCGGTGGAGCTGGCCAAGACATTCGGTGGAGACACCTCGCCCAAGTTCATCAACGGGGTCCTGGGCTCGGTGGCCGCCTTCAGAGAAAAACAGATATCCGAGAGCCAGAAAAGTCAAAAATAAGGAGGTAATAGTATGGCAACAATTTTCGAGCGCTTGAGGGAAGTTGTCGTGGACCAGCTGGGGGTGGAGGAGGACCAGGTAGTGGCCACGGCTTCCTTCGTGGAAGACCTCAACGCTGATTCCCTGGACCTGGTGGAGTTGATCATGTCCATAGAGGAAAAGTTCACCGACGCCAGTAAGAAGATAGAGATTCCCGACGAGGACGCAGAGCGAATCAGGTGTGTCCAGGACGCCATAGATTACCTGAAAGACCAGGGAATCGAGGACGAGTAGTTTGGGTGATCAGGGCAGTCTTTTTCGATCTCTATAATACCCTGGCCTGCTATGATCCCCCGCGGGAGCAGCTACAGGAGTCGGCCTGCCGGGAGTTCGGCCTGAGCGTGGCCTCCGAGGCCATCAAAGCGGCCCTGCCGGTGGCCGACGATTATTATTATCAGGAAAATGCCCGCTCCAACATTGAGAAGCGCTCCCCCCAGGACAGGGACGCCGTCTACGGCGAATATGAGCGCCGGCTACTGGGGGCAGCGGGTGTTGAGGTCCCGGCAGAGACGGCCTTTCAGATACTTACCCGGCTCCGGAGCTATGATACCAGGATGGTCCTCTACAAGGATGTGCCCCACACCCTGGCCCAGCTCAGGGAGCTGGGCCTGACCCTGGGCCTGATCTCCAACGTAGACCATGATATGAGCCCCCTCCTGCGGCTCCTGGGGTTGGACACCTGCCTCGATTTCATGGTCACCTCCTGGGAGGTGGGCTCCGATAAGCCCCGCGCCCCGATCTTCCATACCGCCCTTGAGCGGGCCGGCGTACCCCCCTCCGAGGCCATTCACGTGGGCGACCAGTACCGTATCGATGTGGTGGGGGCGCAGGGGGTGGGCATCCAGGCCCTGCTCATCGACCGGGACGATTTCTATCCCCACATCAGCGACTGCCCCCGCATCCGCTCGCTCTCCCAGGTGGCCGACTACCTCTAGCCCTTTTTGTACTCCCCTCCCCCCCCAGTTTGCCTTTCCCACCCACCCTTTTCGCCCGGCGAGACAGAGTTTGTGTTTGCCATTAAAAGCGTGTCGCTCCTCGAAAAGGGGGTGCGGAGGTATCCACCGGACATATCTCAGGGCGGGTGGGACAAACCGGCCGGGGCGGGGCCTTACGGCGCCGCCATTCCGGTAAGCACCTTCTCCAGCACCCGGGGCCAACCCGTCCCCAACTGCTTCCGGTTCAGCCGCACCTGATTGCGCCCCACCCGCACCCCGGGGGGGGCGGTGGGGCGCCTCTGAATAACCCCCTCCGCCATCCGGAGGACTATCTCCCCGTCCTCGGCGGAGATGGCCCCGATGCCGGCCGCGACGGCCAGGGCCTTCATCCTCACCATATACAGGAGGTTCTCCACCAGGGGAGGCGGGGGGCCGAACCTGTCACCCAGCTCCCGGGCCAGCTCCTCCACCCCCTCCCCGGTCTGTAACCGGGACAGCCGCTGGTAAAGGGCCAGGCGGGCACTGGTATCGGACACATACTCCTCGGGGATGCGGGCGGGGAGGGGGAGGTCGATACTGGGGGAGGGTGCCTGGGGGGTGGGAACAGGCTCACCCTTTTTCAGGGCCCTGAGCCCCTCCACGGCCTCGGCCATGAGGCGGCAATAGAGGTCGAAGCCCACGGCGCCGATATGCCCGCTCTGCTCCGTGCCCAGAAGGTTCCCCGCCCCCCGGATCTCCAGGTCCTTCATGGCGATGCGAAACCCCGCCCCCAGCTCGGTGGCCTCCAGGATGGTCTGGAGGCGCTGGTGGGCGGTGGGGGTGAGGCGCTTCTCCCCGTGGAGGAAATAGGCATAGGCCCTCTGGCCCCCCCGCCCCACCCGGCCCCGCAGCTGATAGAGCTGGGTCAGGCCCAGGCGGTCCGCCTGGTTGATAATGAGGGTATTGACATTGGGCATATCCAGCCCGGACTCGATAATGGTGGTACACACCAGCACATCGAACCTGCCCCCGGAGAAGTCCATCATCACCGCTTCCAGCTCGTCCTCGGGCATCTGGCCGTGTCCCACGGCTATCTCGGCCTCGGGGACCAGGGCCATGAGGCGGCTGGCCACCGCGCTGATGGTCTCCACCCGGTTATGGACGAAGAAGACCTGGCCGTCCCTCTCCAGCTCCCGGAGTATGGCCTCGCGCACCAGCCGGTCGGAGTATTCAGCCACATAGGTCTGAATGGGCAGCCGCTCCTCGGGAGGGGTCTCGATGGTGCTCATATCCCTGACCCCGGCCAGGGACATATGGAGAGTGCGAGGGATGGGGGTGGCGGACAGGGTAAGGACATCCACCTCTTTCCTCATCCGCTTCAGACGCTCCTTGTGGACCACGCCGAAGCGCTGCTCCTCATCGATGATGACCAGGCCCAGGTCCTTGAAAGCCACGTCGCGCTGAAGCAGCCGGTGCGTGCCGATGCAGATATCCACCGTTCCCTGAGATAGTCTCTCGATGACCTCTTGCTGCTCCCTGTGGCTCCGAAAACGGCTGAGCATCTCCACCCTCAACGGGAAGGGGGCCAGCCTTTGCTTAAAAGAGGTAAAGTGCTGCTGGGCGAGGACAGTGGTGGGTACCAGCATGGCCACCTGCTTGGAATCCATGACGGTCTTGAAGGCGGCCCTGAGGGCCACCTCGGTCTTGCCGTAGCCCACATCGCCGCACACCAGCCGGTCCATGGGCCGGGGCTGCTCCATATCCGCCTTGACCGCCACTATCGCCTCCTGCTGGTCCGGTGTCTCCACATAGGGGAAGGACATCTCCAGCTCCCCCTGCCAGGAGGTATCGGGGGAGAAGGCAAAACCGGGGGCCACCTCCCGGGCGGCATAGAGCTCCAGAAGCTCCTGAGCGATGTCCTGCACCGCCTGGCGCACCCTCTGCTTGGTGCGGGACCATTCCTGTGTGCCCAGGCGGCTCAGGGCCGGGGGCTGGCCGCCGGCGCCGATATACCGGCTGACCCGGTCGATCTGGTCGGAAGGCACATAGAGCTTATCCCCGGCGGAATACTCCAGGACCAGGTACTCCCTTTCCACGCCGTTTAAGACCCGGGTGGTGGTACCGGCGAACCGGGCAACGCCATGGTCGATGTGCACCACATGGTCACCCGGAGCGAGGTCGGCCAGAAAGACCTGATGGCGCACCGGGCGCCGCCTCAGCCAGCGGCGCGCCTTGACGAAGCCGAAGACCTCGACATCGGAAAGCAGGGCCAGCCCCGGCGAGGGGGACACCCAGCCCTGGGCCAGGGACCCCTGGAGCAGCGTGAGGGAGCCGGGAGGCGGAAGCTCACTCAACTGGGAGAGGGCGGGGGCGATAATGTCCTCATCCTCCAGAAGCTCGGAGACCCGTTCGGCCTGCTGCGAGACCACCAGGACCCGGGCCTGCTCCCCGAGCCACTGACGGATATCCTTGAGCAACAGGGGCCACTGGCCCCCATATTCCGGGGCCGGTACCAGAGGAATCTCATTGTCCCCGGCGCCGGCCCCCCACTGCTCCAGGCTCAAGCGCCGGCTCACCTCGCCGGCCCGGGCCTCGAGCTCGTGCCAGGAGAAATAGGGGGCGGGGAAACCGGGGGGCAGCACCCCTTCGGCAAGCTGCTGCTCCCGGAGCCCCCGGCCCTGCTCATCCAGCTCCCCCAGGGAAGCCTCGATCTCGCCGGGCTCATCCAGGATGATGAGGGCCTGGCGGGGCAGGTAGTCCAGCAGGCAGCCGGCGTGGAACAGGGGGGCATAGAACTCCATGCCCCCGAACCAGTGGCCCTCCCCCAGCCGGTCCATTTCCTCCTCGAAGCGCATCCGGGATTCGGGACTCAAGCCGGATAGATCGAGATCACCCCCAAGGCCCCCGGATGTTCCGACGGGTTTCCCCTCGCCCTCGAGGGGGACAAGAAATTCCCGGGAGGGCATAACATCCACCGAAGAGACCGGCCCCAGGGAGCGCTGAGAGGAGGCGTCAAAGCTGCGCAGGCTGTCTATCCGGCTTCCCATAAGCTCGATACGGACGGGATGGGGCCCGGCCGCGGGGTAGATATCGATGATACCCCCCCGGCGGGAGAAGGTACCCGGCACCTCCACCGCGCTCTCCATCTCATATCCCATGGCCAGCCAATCGCTGAGCAGCCGGGAGAGGTCCACGGTCATCCCCACCTCCAGGCGGTGGCAGCGGGCCATGAAATCAGCGGGGGGGACGGTCTTCTGGGCCAGGGCTTGGGCCGAGGCCACGATAATGGGGAGGCCCGGGTCCGCGCCGGACCGCCCGGACCGCCCGAGCTGCCACAGGATGCGCAGCCGTTCCTGGACGGTGGCCGGGTCCGGGGTCAGGCGTTCATAGGGCAGCATATCCAGCTCCGGGAACAGGTGCACCTGAGCGGAGTCGGGACACCAGAGCAGGAGCTGCTCATAGAGCTTTTTTGAGCCCTCGGCGTGGGCGGTCGCCAGGAGAAGGGGAAGCCCCAGCTCGCGGTGAAGGGCGGCCACCAGGAAGGGTTTGGCGGCACCCACCACCCTGGCCCGGACCGCCCCTCCCTCCAATTCCTTCACCAGTTCCCCATAGGCGCTCATCCCCTGCAGGAGGGGAAGAAGGGGGGATAGATCGAGGCCCTGGCTTTTTTCCATGTCAAACACCTAAAGGGCTAGCCATGCCGACTAGCCCTGCTCCGATTCTAACACAGCCCGCTTCGGGCGGCAACGAAGAGGCCGCCTCCCTTGGAAACTGTCCGATCTATTGGTATAATTGGTTTATTCTGGAGAAACCCTGGGGAAAGAAATGGGCAAAGGCCGCACCACAAAATATCGCCGCGTAGTGGCCAAGTTCGGCACCAGCCTCCTTACCGGGGGCGGTGACCGATTGGACACGGAGGTCATGGCGAGCCTGGCAAACCAGGTGGCCCTGCTTCACCACCTGGGCATAGAGGTTATCATCGTCACTTCCGGGGCCGTAGCCGCGGGCCGGCACAAGCTGGGGCTGCAGAAGGAGCGCCGGGATATCCCCTTCAAACAGGTGCTGGCTTCGGCGGGGCAGAGCCGCCTCATGAATACCTATGAGGAGCTGTTCGCCGGCCACAACGTCCTGGTGGCCCAGGCCCTGCTCACCCGGGCCGATCTCGACAACCGCTCCGGCTATCTCAATGCCCGCAACACCCTCCTCGCCCTCCTCGAGCTGGGGGTAATTCCCATCATCAACGAGAATGACGTGGTGACCATAGAGGAGCTGGACGGGTCCTGTTTTGGAGACAACGATAATCTTTCCGCCATGGTGGCCAATCTGGTGGATGCCGACCTTCTGGTCATGCTTACCGACACCGTGGGGCTCTGCAACGTCGATCCCCGCCGCCACCCCGATGCCCAGCTCATCCCCCGGGTGGAGCGCATAGACGAAACCGTGGAGCGCCTGGCCAAGGATACGGTGGGCAGCCAGGGAAGCGGAGGCATGACCACCAAAATCGAGGCCGCCAAGCTGGCCACTGCCTCCGGGGTGACCGTAGTGGTAGCCCACGGGCAGGAGTCCGGCGTCCTCCCCAGACTGGTCTCGGGCGAGGCCATTGGCACCCTCTTCCTCCCCTCCACCGACAAAATGGAGAGCCGCAAGCGCTGGATGCTCTCGGGCCTGAACAGGAAGGGGACCCTGGTCCTGGACGCCGGCGCGGTATTGGCCCTGAAGAAACAGAACCGGAGCCTGCTCCCCGCCGGGATCAGCAGGGTGGAGGGCAGCTTCCAGCGGGGCGATATCGTCGGCCTCAGCGATGGGGAGGGGAATCACCTGGGGAGCGGCATAACCAACTACGGCTCCGGCGATATCGACCGGATCAAGGGGACCCACTCGGGAACGATCTCCGCCCTGCTGGGGTATGAGTATGGGGCCGAGGTGGTGCACCGAAACAATCTGGTGATGCTGTAGGCACCGGAGGGATGATGGTTCAAACGAGCGACCGGCGCTGGAAGACGAAACCCCTGGACTGCTGGCAGAAGGGCAAGGAGCTCCGTCTCAACTACTATAGGGACGTGGCCACGGCCCGGGAGCAGGGCAAGCTCCTGGTCAGCGGCTCCGGCACCTGGGCCCAGACCCTGCCCGCCGGCCTGGGAGACCACGTCTTCTTCAGCGGCGAGCCCTACGGCGCCTCCATAAGCCATGATCCAGGGTTCGCCCAGGAGTGCGCCGAGGCCACCGAGGCCCATGGGCTGGCCCGGGACCTGTGCGCCTATATGCGGAATTACTGGGGCTCCATGTACCTGGACAAATACCTGTTTGGGGGCCCCTTCCCGCGCCCCGATTTCTATCTCTCCTTCCACCTGTGCGATTCCCACGCCAAATGGTATGAGCTGGCCGCCGAGTACACGGGGGCGCCCCAATTTGCCATCGACTGGCCGGTGGCGGCCTACCGGGAGAATCGTGAGGTGAGGGCCGAGTATGTGGCGGGCCAGATGTGGGACGCCATCGAGTGGATGGAGCGCCTCACCGGGAGAAAGTTCGATGACGAGAAGCTCATCGAGGCCATTGAGAACGAGGTCTATGCCCTGCGCTATTTTTCCGAGACCCTGATCCTCAACCAGGCTGTCCCCGCCCCCCTGGACCACAAGTCCCAGCTCAGCCTCTATGTACACACCATCAACATGAAGCATACCCGGGAGGCCCGCGATTTCTACAAGCTGCTCCGGGACGAGGTCCAGGACCGGGTGGACAATCAGATAGCCTCCCTGGCTACGGAGAGATACCGCATCTGGCACGACAACATTCCGCCCTGGTTCTTCCTGCGCTTTTTCCGGAACATGGAGCAGTATGGGGCGGCCTGCGTGGGCTCCTTTTACCTTTTCATATTCGGCGCCTTCATCCAGGACGAGATGGGCAACTGGGTGCCCCACCCCACCCCCCAAGAGATGGGCCTGAGCTTCCGGGGCCGCGAGGATGCCCTGCGGTTCTACTCCGAATATATCATCGACAGCCCGGGCTACGACATGTTCTATCTGGCCCATTTAAAGACAGCCCACATCCTTCAGCTCATGAAGCAGTATACGTGTGGGGCCATGGTGATGCACCTCAACCGGGGCTGTGAGGGCCATGCCGAGGGCCAGCTGGAGTTCCGCCTGGGCCTGCTGGAAAAGGGCATCCCCGTCCTGACCTATGAGGGGAACATGGCCGATAAGCGGGAGTTCGATGAGGCCCAGGTGCTGGACCGGCTGGAGTCGTTCATGGAGAGCCTGGGGCTGAACAAACTTGAGGGATAACCTGGGGGTTTTCGCCCAGTGGGCTGAGGTCTAAGGGGGAGTCTATCACTGGTAGGGGTTACAGGGGAGTCCAGAGGGGCGGAGCCCCTTTGACGGGGTTTTAGGGGTGTCCCCTAGAATTATTATTTTCCCCCTCTCCTTGAGGAGAGGGGGCCAGGTGGTGAGGTGAACAATGGAACCTGCTATAGCTGAACTGGAGGAAAGGGCCAAAGCAGCCAAGGCTGCCTCCCGGCGGCTGGCCCTCCTCTCCACCGAGGTCAAGAACCGGGCCCTGAACAACATGGCCGAGGGTCTCAAGACCCGGGAGGGCCTGATCTTGGAGGCCAACGCTCAGGACATGGAAGAGGCCCGGGCCGCGGGGATGGACGAGGCCATGCTGGACAGGCTCCTCCTCAACCCCGACCGGCTGGCCGACATGGCCGGGGGCGTAAGGGCCGTGGCGGCCCTCTCCGACCCCGTAGGTGAGGTCCTGGAAATGCGCACCCTGCCCAACGGCTTGATTGTGGGCCGGAAAAGGGTGCCCCTGGGAGTTATCGGCACCATCTATGAGAGCCGCCCC